>NZ_LAUM01000070.1:0-1197 GCF_000972265.1 Vibrio sp. ECSMB14106
ATAAAGGTAGCGCCAAAAATTAACTATTGACGCCATAGTCTCTTGTTATGTGCAAGCTTCCCCCGAGTGGATGTCCCGCTATATATCAAGACTGGTACCAATTCTTTTCTGTTAACTTCAAGCAATTTATACCAGTCAAAAGTCATTGTTAAGGTAACGATATATCATTATCCCAGAACAAAGATTCAACCTCTAAACAAATAATCTGATTCTTTAGAGAACTGACATCTACCCCCCAGCGACGACAAATAACCAACAAACGCTTAATGGCATCACCTGAAACTGATGACTTGAAATGAATGTCTAGATTTAGACCAACACCAACTACCTTTTCAAACTCTGGTAATGAGTACAAACAAGCGAAAAAAACTTCTTCGTCTTCTTGTCCGTAAAAACTTGGTCCTTGAATGGTGACTATCATTCGTAACTCCACACTCTAAGCTATTTTAGACTGGCACATAACGCCCGCTTAAGTGGTGAGCAACACTGCCACGACACTCAATTATTACACCGTAAACACTTAAGCCAATTCAAACCAAAACCGCCGAGCGTTGCGAATCCGTCTTGAAGCGTTTGTTATGTGACATGTTCGAGTATACTGATTACCTGTTTTTCAAATATATTTCTAACATTTTCGTTATTAGTCTTTGCAACAGAAATCCACTGTATACCAGTTTCATCAGCATGTTGAAACTCTATTTGTAGTTCATATTTTCGCGATGACGCGAGCCCTGATAATACACCAATGACAATGGAAACTGGTGCTGTAATTAAGCCAAGAGATTCAGGACAAATCATCCATACAACACTTGATACGATCAAACCTATCGTCAGGATGCGCATTACGTGATCTTTAATGGCATTCGATTTTACTCTGGCATTTTTGATTTTACGCAACGGATATTGGTCTTTCTTAAAATCAAGAGTTGAGCTATCTATTCGAAAATCACTGGCGCTAATCATCGTTTGCATTACCTACTCTAATTGAAAATTCCATAATATAAAGCCAGATAAATACGACTAATAAGAAAAACTTAATTTGCGACTAATGTCATATGGCACATAACGCCGTGTTAAGTGGTGAGCAACGCGGCCACCCGACCTAAACCATTGTGACATAATCACTTAACTTAAAATAAGCCGAAATCGCCAAGCGTTGTGAATCCGTCTTAAACGCTTTGTATGGATAATAAGCAC
>NZ_LAUM01000071.1:0-1177 GCF_000972265.1 Vibrio sp. ECSMB14106
TGTCTAAAGAAAAATTTGAACGTACGAAACCGCACGTAAACGTTGGTACTATCGGCCACGTTGACCACGGTAAAACAACTCTAACTGCTGCTATCTGTACTACACTTGCAAAAGTGTACGGTGGTGTTGCTAAAGATTTCGCATCTATCGATAACGCTCCAGAAGAGCGTGAGCGCGGTATCACAATCGCTACTTCTCACGTTGAGTACGACACTCCATCACGTCACTACGCACACGTAGACTGTCCAGGACACGCGGATTATGTTAAAAACATGATCACTGGTGCTGCACAAATGGACGGCGGCATCCTAGTTGTTGCTGCGACTGACGGCCCTATGCCTCAAACTCGTGAGCACATCCTACTTGGTCGTCAAGTTGGTATCCCTTACATCATCGTATTCATGAACAAATGTGACATGGTTGATGACGAAGAGCTACTTGAGCTAGTTGAGATGGAAGTTCGTGAACTTCTTTCTGAATACGATTTCCCAGGTGATGACCTACCAGTTATCCAAGGTTCTGCACTTGGCGCACTAAACGGCGAGAAGCAGTGGGAAGACAAGATTGTTGAGCTTGCAGAAGCACTAGATTCTTACATCCCAGAGCCAGAGCGTGCAGTAGACCAACCGTTCCTACTACCAATTGAAGACGTATTCTCAATTCAAGGTCGTGGTACTGTTGTAACTGGTCGTATCGAGCGCGGTATCCTACGTGTAGGTGACGAAGTAGAAATCGTTGGTATCAAAGAGACAACTCTTACTACTTGTACTGGTGTTGAAATGTTCCGTAAACTGCTTGACGAAGGTCGTGCAGGTGAGAACGTTGGTGCACTTCTACGTGGTACTAAGCGTGATGACGTTGAACGTGGCCAAGTACTTTCTGCGAAAGGTTCAATCAACCCACACACTAAGTTTGAGTCTGAAGTATACGTACTTTCTAAAGACGAAGGCGGCCGTCACACTCCTTTCTTCAAGGGTTACCGTCCACAGTTCTACTTCCGTACAACTGACGTAACAGGCGACATCACTCTACCAGAAGGCGTAGAAATGGTAATGCCAGGTGACAACGTTCAAATGACTGTTGAGCTAATTGCTCCAATCGCAATGGACGAAGGTCTACGTTTCGCAATCCGCGAAGGTGGCCGTACTGTTGGTGCTGGTGTTGTAGCTAAAATCTT
>NZ_LAUM01000072.1:0-1043 GCF_000972265.1 Vibrio sp. ECSMB14106
TAAAGGTAGCGCCAAAAATTAACTATTGACGCCATAGTCTCTTGTTATAGCGCTTTAGTTCCAGTCTACTCTGATACCTATATTTGGGTACTCTCGGCTCAAATCATCAAAACAACTTTTTAAGGATTCGAAACTCTCAGGAAGAATCGATTTCAAATGACTAGAACCAACAAACTCTATGACTTTAGGAAAATCCGAATTGCGCAAACCCGCGTCACAAAGGCAATCCCAAAAAGCATCCCAGTTTTTTCCATAATAACCTGGAAAACCAAAGTAATTAGCCATCAATTCATGAAGTTGATTTTCGTTCTCTATCATTATTAAATCAATGCGCATAATCCCCCTACTGATAAATGCCGCTGCGCTATAACGCCGCATTAAGTGGTGAGCAACGCAGACCATTAAACTTGAAGTATTGTGCCGTAAACACCGAAATTGAAGTAAACTGAAAATGCCAAGCGTTGGGAATCCGTCTTAAATGCTTTGTTAGAAGAATATGCTGGAGAGTCACTTGAAGTTATTTGAGGCTACTGAGCCCCAAACAATCGAGAGTGTTCACTAAAAATAAAAAGGTCTAGACAGTTAACAGTGATTAAGCTTAAAAAACCAAAGATCGTGCAAATATTTCCTACCATAGCAACCCCCTCTCGAATGCCAGTTATTGAATCGAGTCCCCACTAATTTCCTATACTTTTCAATCTCTCGATTGAATGGGGCGGGACAAATGAAGACTAGCGTTCTCGACTTGCCTTGTCAATTGCGTTGCACAGCCCATTAGCGGTAACGATGCGATACGGTAAAGTCCCATTTAGGTTTTTGAGACCTACAACAAGCTTGTCCTCACCTAGTCGCTCAAGCAGACTAAATACCGTTAATGAATTTAGTTTGCCACCTTTTAAGTGCAAAACACGACTATTCTGTATTTTTGGGTGAAACCTTAGTTCGTCAAGCAAATGCATTGTGCTTGATGATACAACAGGTGACGGATGCTGTGAGCAGGGCAAGATCATGAAAACCCCTTATGGAATAAGGGGTGACGTGAA
>NZ_LAUM01000073.1:0-359 GCF_000972265.1 Vibrio sp. ECSMB14106
TTGAACGCTGGCGGCAGGCCTAACACATGCAAGTCGAGCGGAAACGACAACATTGAATCTTCGGAGGATTTGTTGGGCGTCGAGCGGCGGACGGGTGAGTAATGCCTAGGAAATTGCCTTGATGTGGGGGATAACCATTGGAAACGATGGCTAATACCGCATGATGCCTACGGGCCAAAGAGGGGGACCTTCGGGCCTCTCGCGTCAAGATATGCCTAGGTGGGATTAGCTAGTTGGTGAGGTAATGGCTCACCAAGGCGACGATCCCTAGCTGGTCTGAGAGGATGATCAGCCACACTGGAACTGAGACACGGTCCAGACTCCTACGGGAGGCAGCAGTGGGGAATATTGCACAATGG
>NZ_LAUM01000074.1:0-655 GCF_000972265.1 Vibrio sp. ECSMB14106
TGTGTAGTTAATAGCTGCGCATCTTGACGTTAGCAACAGAAGAAGCACCGGCTAACTCCGTGCCAGCAGCCGCGGCAATACGGAGGGTGCGAGCGTTAATCGGAATTACTGGGCGTAAAGCGCATGCAGGTGGTTCATTAAGTCAGATGTGAAAGCCCGGGGCTCAACCTCGGAACTGCATTTGAAACTGGTGAACTAGAGTACTGTAGAGGGGGGTAGAATTTCAGGTGTAGCGGTGAAATGCGTAGAGATCTGAAGGAATACCAGTGGCGAAGGCGGCCCCCTGGACAGATACTGACACTCAGATGCGAAAGCGTGGGGAGCAAACAGGATTAGATACCCTGGTAGTCCACGCCGTAAACGATGTCTACTTGGAGGTTGTGGCCTTGAGCCGTGGCTTTCGGAGCTAACGCGTTAAGTAGACCGCCTGGGGAGTACGGTCGCAAGATTAAAACTCAAATGAATTGACGGGGGCCCGCACAAGCGGTGGAGCATGTGGTTTAATTCGATGCAACGCGAAGAACCTTACCTACTCTTGACATCCAGAGAATCCAGCGGAGACGCAGGAGTGCCTTCGGGAGCTCTGAGACAGGTGCTGCATGGCTGTCGTCAGCTCGTGTTGTGAAATGTTGGGTTAAGTCCCGCAACGAGCGCA
>NZ_LAUM01000075.1:0-871 GCF_000972265.1 Vibrio sp. ECSMB14106
CTCATAATCGTTCGGTCCCCAGTTCAAATCTGGGAGGGGCCACCAAATTCCGATAAGGCTCATGAAGAAATTCATGGGCCTTTATCTTTTCTAGTCCTTTCCATATCCGGTCTTCGATTACTTCCTGTAAGCACGATTCCATTAGCGCCAGTGAAACACTCCACCTAATCACCATAGAACCCGTAAATCTATCTCAGGCTGATATCAACCATCAGTAACCTCTCTTATCTGTACAACACGATTCTGCGCTAAATACATACCACTCAACACCAGAGTAGACCCCCAGAAAAACTTCCCGACTAAACCAACAAAAATATAACCAACATTCGTTCCATTCCATTAGGTTCAGTAATTTATATAGATATAGATGAGATACCTAAATGGAGTTCTAGCTGAGATCAGTCAGGAGACTCAGCACCGAAGATTAGAACCAGATGACTGTTGAACAATGATGACCAATTACCCTCAGTGGTAATTGGTCTGATATCTCTTAAGTGATTTAGGTTAGTAGTCAGCAGCAGTGAACCTCAGAGCTAGAAACGAAGGCTAATCACAGGACTGGTATTCATACTGAAATCGGTAATCTCAACGCTAGGAGTGGTTCTAGGGCGAATCTCGTATGCGTTAGGGTTAGAAGTTGGGGTAGTCGAATGGGTTGGTGGAATCAGATGGAAATCTAGCGTGGGAATCCCGTCGACGACGACGGCAATAGACCTAAAATCAGGGTGAAAGACCGGACTAGGACCGGACCGACGACGCCGTCAACAAAACCTAGGGAAAGTAATTACTGAAGAAGTCAGGTAGAGCAAGGGCTAGAGAGAGATTACAGGGCCAGTCTAGAGAGACCGACCCAGCGACTTAGGATTTTAGG
>NZ_LAUM01000076.1:0-809 GCF_000972265.1 Vibrio sp. ECSMB14106
GCCATACGCATAGCGTTACGAGCGTATTCCATGAACATTAGGAACGTTGCGCCGTAGGGTACGAAACCACCGTGCAGAGCGATACCGTTCATGATAGCCGTCATACCGAATTCACGTACACCGTAGTGGATGTAGTTACCAGAGAAGTCGTTCGCTTCAAGCGACTTAGAACCAGACCACATAGTCAGGTTAGAAGGCGCAAGATCAGCAGAGCCGCCCATGAATTCAGGTAGCATAGCACCGAACGCTTCTAGTGCATTTTGAGATGCTTTACGTGATGCGATGTTTGCTGGGTTAGCTTGAAGATCAGCGATAATTGCTGATGCTTTCTCTTCCCACTGTGCAGGAAGATCACCGTTTACGCGGCGTTTGAATTCAGCTGCCAGCTCAGGGTATGCTGCTTCATAAGCTGCAAGTTTCTCGTTCCACGCTGCTTCCTTAGCTGCGCCTGCTTCTTTCGCATCCCACTCTGCGTAAACTTCCGACGGAATTTCAAAAGGACCGTGCTCCCAACCTAGTTGTTTACGAGTTGCTGCGATTTCGTCAGCGCCTAAAGGTGCACCGTGACAGTCGTGCGTACCTGCTTTGTTTGGAGAACCAAATCCGATTACTGTTTTAGTACAGATAAGAGTAGGACGAGGATCCGCTTTAGCCGCTTCAATCGCTGCGTTGATCGCGTCAGAGTCATGACCATCTACCGCTGGGATTACGTGCCAGCCGTATGCTTCAAAACGCTTAGGGGTATCGTCAGAGAACCAACCCTCAACTTCACCATCGATAGAGATGCCGTTGTCATCCCAGAAAGCAAC
>NZ_LAUM01000077.1:0-740 GCF_000972265.1 Vibrio sp. ECSMB14106
GCAATAAAAAACCCAGCCGAAGCTGGGTCTGTTTAGCGCTCATCTCTCACCACGAGCTAATTTGTGGAAGCCTAACGTTAACGCTTATGCTCAACAACGCTTATAGTCAACGTGGCCTTTCAATCGATTAACCTAGTAGGCTAAGTGCCGAGTTCGGTGCTTGTTTCGCTTGAGCAAGAATCGAACTTGAAGCTTGAGAAAGGATCTGAGACTTAGTCATCTGAGTCGTTTCTTTCGCGAAGTCGGTATCTTTAATACGGCTCTTAGAAGCATTAACGTTTTCGTTAATGTTATCTAAGTTGCTAATCGCGTGGTCGAAACGGTTTTGGAAAGCACCCAGTTCAGCACGGTGGCTGTCTACATACTTAAGTGCCGCATCGATTACTGCTACAGACTCTTGTGCGCCACCAACAGACGTTACGTCGATAGTATCCACTGTGACTTCTTTGCCCGCTTGGATGCCTAGCTCACCAGCAAGACCGCCAGAGAAAGACACATCGCCGCTCACTTTGTTATTGCCTGTGAACATTTGTAGCTTGCCGTCTTCAGTCACAGATGCTTTAACAGAATCTTGTTGACCGTTGATGTACGTTGCTAGCTCTTCGATGTCGTCACCCGCTTTTGCGTTGATGTCGATTTCTTGTGCTTGACCGAAGTTATCCGTGAACGACAGCTTCAGGTCGTTAGAGCCTGCTTGAACGTTCCAATCTTTGTCTTTTGCATTCTCAGTTTGGTAGCTC
>NZ_LAUM01000078.1:0-619 GCF_000972265.1 Vibrio sp. ECSMB14106
TTGTATGGATAATAAGCACTCCAATCGGGTAAGGTGAGACCCAGACTTTAGCTGCAACTAAAGTTCTTCTATCTGATAGTTCGATTAAACGATGGCTCCTCTATTGAGAGACCGATAACAAGTACGAACGTCAGATAGAACTCCAAGCACCACACTCGAATAGTCTTCTGGGTCTCGAGCCCGCATTTGCAAGCAAGAGTTAGCTTATTATGAATACAAACACACTTCAAAACATTAATGTTGGCGTTGATACTGGTAAGTCACAATTAGACATCTATATCCGTCCACTCGACATTTACTTCACCGTACCAAATACCGATAAAGGCATCAGCGATGCCATCAAAACCATTAAGAAACACAAACCTCAACGCGTCGTAATTGAAGCTACAGGTCGATTAGAAATGCCGTTCATACTCGCATGTGACAAAGCCAAATTACCTTATGTTGTTGCCAACCCACTACGTATTAAAAGGTTTGCTGAGGCTATTGGGCAACGTGCTAAGAATGACCGCTTAGATGCCGCGCTCATCGCACATTATGCCGAAAGAGTTCAACCCGAACTGACTAAGCTAAAAAGTGAAGACATACGCCTTATGAGTGACTTAGTCTCGAGGCGGAA
>NZ_LAUM01000079.1:0-602 GCF_000972265.1 Vibrio sp. ECSMB14106
ATTGATGTTGAAGCTATGAAGCAAGAGATTAACGAGAGAAAGGATATCGAGGTGATAAATGTCTAACCAGAAAGAAAAAGCGACACATAAAGCGGTTCGACTTGCCATTGTTCGAATCGAAAAAGGTCGTCCAAATACTGTTTCTCATAAACGTAAAATGAGTGTCGCTGCCGTTGCCGAAGAAGCAGGTGTAAGTCGAGCATTGATTCACCGTGACTGCCCTGAACTATTAGAGCGTATTAAAGGCGGTGTAAACAAAGACATTCGACAGCAACGTGATGCCAAACAAACTGAACTTAATAAATACAAAGACCGCAATCGAGAGTTGCGGTCTGAGGTGGCAGAATTGAAAGCTATGCTCGCTAAAGTTCAATCACAAAATGCTACGTTAATACGAAAAAACATGGCTCTGAGCAATGCTCGTGCGGACAATAGCAATGTAACGCAACTAATATACAGCTAATTGCCTGAATTTAATGGTAATAATTTCAAATTAAGGTTACTTTTGAGATGGTTAAAAACATCCAAAAGTGCAACCTTAAACAAAGTTATATAAAACAGAAGGTTAGCTACAGTTACATGTAACGAACTATTTATAATTA
>NZ_LAUM01000008.1:0-201 GCF_000972265.1 Vibrio sp. ECSMB14106
TCACGCCGGGGGTCGCGGGTTCGAGTCCCGTCCACTCCGCCACTTATTCAGAGTTTCAGCTCTTTAAAACTGAAATAGGGGTGTAGCTCCAATTGGCAGAGCAGCGGATTCCAAATCCGCGTGTTGGGAGTTCGAATCTCTCCACCCCTGCCATATTTAAGGCTCTAGTCGAAAGACTGGAGCCTTTTTACTTTTTGGTGT
>NZ_LAUM01000080.1:0-430 GCF_000972265.1 Vibrio sp. ECSMB14106
TGACGATGAGTGTCCACACAGATTGATTAGGTTTAGAAAAGCAAAGAGATGAAGAACTCCCAAGTTCTTCAAAGTTTGTTTCTGCTTTTTAAGTAGAGATGAATTAGCAGTGTCCCGTTCGTCTAGAGGCCTAGGACACCGCCCTTTCACGGCGGTAACAGGGGGTCGACTCCCCTACGGGATACCATTGGGTCGTTAGCTCAGTTGGTAGAGCAGTTGACTTTTAATCAATTGGTCGCAGGTTCGAATCCTGCACGACCCACCATTTCCTACCAAGGAAATAAAATATTGGGGCTATAGCTCAGCTGGGAGAGCGCCTGCCTTGCACGCAGGAGGTCTGCGGTTCGATCCCGCATAGCTCCACCATTCTTTCTCACGAAGGAATTAAAACTTTCGTGGGCGATTAGCTCAGTTGGGAGAGCACCTGCCT
>NZ_LAUM01000081.1:0-540 GCF_000972265.1 Vibrio sp. ECSMB14106
TGGCCACGGTTTTAGAGTTTTCCCAATATAATCGTTCTGATTCGTTGGGAGTTAGACCACCGTTATACTGATGTGGTCTGAGTTGGCTGTAATATCCAATGATGTAGCGAGTGATCTCTTGTTGAGCCTCAGCAAAGCTACGATAACCCACCGTTGGCACCCATTCCGTTTTCAGACTTCTAAAGAAGCGCTCCATCGGCGCATTATCCCAGCAGTTTCCTCGACGAGATAAACTCTGCTTTATTTGAAAGCGCCACAGTAATTGGCGGTATTTACGACTGGTATAGTGACTACCTTGATCGCTGTGGAACATGACACCTTTAGGCTTTCCACGAGACTCATAAGCCATCGAAAGAGCTTTGCCTGTTAGTCTAGAATCAGGTGATAACGACATCGACCAACCAATCACTTTACGGGCAAAAAGATCGATAACAACCGCTAAATACATCCACCGATTACCTGTCCAAATATACGTAACATCACCAGCCCAAACTTCATTTGGCGCGGTAACCGCAAACTGGCGACCTAAGTGATTTGGAA
>NZ_LAUM01000082.1:0-513 GCF_000972265.1 Vibrio sp. ECSMB14106
TTGACCATTATGATGAATGTTACACCCTTGGGGATTCATAACAATAAAGATTGATCGTTTTTTAACCTCCTGCTAAGTTTAGCTTAGTTGGAGGTTTTTTATGTCAGATGCAGATAAGCCACTTAATAAGAAAGACCAAAAGCGTTTAGATGAAAAACGAGGCGAAGGGTCGGGAAAAGATTACGTTCCTTTCATTAAAGTCGGAGAGTTCAGCAGCTCTGGCGAAAGCGTTCGTGTTAAAAGTGCCACCGTTGGCCGTGTACACCACCTTCACTCAGGTAACGAGCTAGCCGCATTTTTGGTGTTCGATTGGTGTAAAGAGGTCATCGACATTCGAGAGCAGTTTCCAATTCCTCTTGCTGACTCTTTAATTATTTGCCGACAACTAGGTATTCGTCACCCTCAAGAAAAGAGCGAGCTTACAATAGTAACAACAGACTTCCTCATCAATTTTGCCGATGGCTCTGTAGTGGTACGGTGAATTTGGTCACTTAGTTAGAGGTGATATCATCA
>NZ_LAUM01000083.1:0-476 GCF_000972265.1 Vibrio sp. ECSMB14106
CTTTACTGCGTGGATGAAAGACTGCCATGAGGTGACTGAGGGCGAAGTGATTGCTATCGACGGCAAAACTCTCAGAGGCACATACAACAAAGACAAGCGTTGTGGTGCAATCCATATGGTTAGTGCGTTTAGTGCAGCAAATCAAGTTGTGTTAGGGCAGGTTAAAACAGCAGACAAGAGCAATGAAATCAAAGCGATCCCTGAACTGCTTGAAATGCTTTCCTTACGAGGTTGTTTAGTGACGATTGATGCTATGGGATGCCAGAAGGATATAGCTGAAAAGATAGTCGCCCAAGATGCAGATTACCTCTTAGCGGTAAAAGGTAATCAAAAACGATTGGAGCAAGCGATTAGCCAAGTGTTTAATTCTAGTATGCTTAATAGTTTTGAAGGCGATAAATACGTCACTCAAGAGAAAGGACATGGTCGTACAGAAACGCGTTTGAGTATGGTTGTTCACAATACAGATTTCTTAG
>NZ_LAUM01000084.1:0-398 GCF_000972265.1 Vibrio sp. ECSMB14106
TTGAAGTTCTCATCTGGCGTAATCGTGAAGCTGCCATCATCATTAGCTACAACCGTCGCATCGCCATCAACTGTTAGGCTGCTGGCTGTCAGGTCATCGCCTTCCACATCTGATGCTTGCGATAGCAGTTGTTCTTGGCTTAGACGAATCGAACCATCTTCATCGATCGAATAAGCTAGGTCACCCGAGACAGGCGCATCATCAACCGCTGTTACGCTTACGTCGATGTTTGCAGAGACCGTATCGGTGCCGTCAGACACATCAAATCCGAAGTTTACGTCACCATTGAAGTTCTCGTTTGGCACAAAGGTGTAAGTACCATTACCGTTGTTAGTAAGAATACCGTCGCCACCATCGTAGGTCACACCTTCAACCGTTAGGTTGTCACCTTCAATGTC
>NZ_LAUM01000085.1:0-389 GCF_000972265.1 Vibrio sp. ECSMB14106
TCGCCAGGCTCTTATTTATTTTCACTTTTTTGAAAGTGAAGACAAAAAGGTATCGTTACCTGTGTATACATGTAACAACATCTACAGTGTACTAATCTGTTGATGACAAATTGTTGGAGGGATGGCTGAGTGGTCGAAAGCACCGGTCTTGAAAACCGGCAACCGTTAATAGCGGTTCTAGGGTTCAAATCCCTATCCCTCCACCACCATTAAAAAGCCCGCTGAGAAATCAGCGGGCTTTTTTCATATCTGTTTCAAATCATTATGTACCATCCAAATATTTACACACGCACTTAATTCACTTGCGGATACTGTCAGAGTTTCCTAAATCATCTTATTATGTAGTGGTACGGTGAATTTGGTCACTTAGTTAGAGGTGATATCATCAC
>NZ_LAUM01000086.1:0-385 GCF_000972265.1 Vibrio sp. ECSMB14106
TTCTGATCATTCGAATACAAGACACTTGAATGTGTTTGTTGTGTTTATCAATAAAGATAAACATTGAGAACTTTTAAATTTGATTAACTTAATCACAGCCTTGAGCTGTTTGAGTTCACTTTTTAAAGTGAAAACCAATTAAGTAATCAGTCAGCTTTCCAAATTGTTAAAGAGCTAGATATTTCAAAAGAAATAACCATTTTTAAAGATTCTTAAGGAAGAACACTTAAAGATGGTGGAGCTATGCGGGATCGAACCGCAGACCTCCTCGCTGCCAGCGAGGCGCTCTCCCAGCTGAGCTATAGCCCCATCTGGAAAAGTATTCCTTACTCTTAATTTTCTAAACCTAATCAATCTGTGTGGACACTCATCGTCAATATCTTCG
>NZ_LAUM01000087.1:0-372 GCF_000972265.1 Vibrio sp. ECSMB14106
CTAAGAAATCTGTATTGTGAACAACCATACTCAAACGCGTTTCTGTACGGCCATGTCCTTTCTCTTGAGTGACGTATTTGTCACCTTCAAAAGTGTTAATCATACTAGAATTAAACACTTGGCTAATCGCTTGTTCCAATCGTTTTTGATTACCTTTTACCGCTAAGAGGTAATCAGCATCTTGAGCGACTACCTTTTCAGCTATATCCTTTTGGCATCCCATAGCATCAATCGTCACTAAACAACCTCGCAAGGAAAGCATTTCAAGAAGCTCAGGGATCGCTTTGATCTCATTGCTTTTATCCGCAGTCTTAACTTGTCCTAATACAACTTGGTTTGCTGCACTAAACGCACTAACCATATGGATTGCAC
>NZ_LAUM01000088.1:0-353 GCF_000972265.1 Vibrio sp. ECSMB14106
CGGAACTGATCACCATTCACCGACGCAATGGCTCGTCTAAGGAAGTGCCATGCTTCTCCCCGGTTCAGGGCACGTTGCACATACTGCCGCAAACTGGCATCGTCGATGTAGTCAAGTAAATATTGCGCTTTAACCAGTCGATTATACTCCGTCAGAGCCTGTAATATTGGGTGTCCAGAAGGGTAACCAGACAACTTTCTTACCAGCATTGCTTGTGTCGTCCGCTTTGTCTGAAGTGACAGAACAATACGCCTGATATCTTGCCATCCCGTTGTAATAACATTCGTTCTGATAGGCTTCTTTAGCGCCAGTATGGTGCTGCCTTGTTCACTTTCAGTCACATCAAACAGATC
>NZ_LAUM01000089.1:0-327 GCF_000972265.1 Vibrio sp. ECSMB14106
CAGACACTGGCGCATCATCAACGGCAGTTACGCTTACGTCGATGTTGGCAGATACCGTATCGGTACCATCTGATACATCAAAGCCGAAGTTTACGTCGCCATTGAAGTTCTCATTTGGCGCAAAGGTGTATGTGCCGTTACCGTTATCGGTAAGGATACCGTCACCACCATCGTAGGTCACACCTTCAACTGTTAGGTTGTCACCTTCAATATCTGTAGCACCTGTTAATAGGTCTGCATCGGTGAAGATTAACGTGCCATCTTCTTCAACGCTGAACTGTTGATCTTGTGGGACTGGCAGGTCATTAACTGGGTTAACGGTTAGGT
>NZ_LAUM01000009.1:0-204352 GCF_000972265.1 Vibrio sp. ECSMB14106
CAGCGCGTGTTGGGAGTTCGAATCTCTCCACCCCTGCCATATTTAAGGCTCTAGTCGTAAGACTGGAGCCTTTTTTCTTTCCATTGTTTCAAAACTCGTTTCCTTCCATTTTCTCATTATAAAATGCCTTTTTTTCGCCAAAAATTACATTCAATACGTATATGTTTTCTGATGACGACTAGTATGAAAAGTAGAATTCATTCATTTGGAATAGTTATGAGGTTACTTTATACATCGGCTCTTATTTTTTATTCGCTTGCCGTATCGGCAACTCCGTGGGAAAAAGAAAAAAGCCCGACAAGAAACTCAACCTCATCAATAGGAAGTTATGCCAATGGTTGCCTCGATGGCGCACAGGCCCTGCCGATTAACGGGGAGGGTTATCAAATTATTCGCCCTCAGCGAGAGCGCTACTATGGCCATACCGAGGCCATTCAGTTTATTGAAAGGCTAGGTGCAATTACAAGCGAGCAACTCAATACCAACTTGTTAGTTGGCGATATTTCACTACCTCGAGGGGGCCGCTTCTCATCGGGTCATTCAAGTCACCAGACTGGGTTGGATATTGATATATGGTTGAGGTTAACCAGTAAGAGGCTTACTGAGAATGAACTTGCTGTCCCTAAACCTGTGAGTGTTGTGGATCTTACTAACTACAAACTGCGTAAATCTAATTGGACCGATGATCACTTTCAAGTTATTCGCTATGCAGCGAAAGATAAAAAAGTGGTGCGTATCTTTGTTCACCCTGTCATTAAACAGGCCCTTTGTGATCAAGATAGCTCTGATGTTAATGATAGATCTTGGTTAGGTAAAATAAGACCTTGGTGGGGGCATCATTCTCACTTCCATGTTCGTTTAAAGTGCCCGGAAGGCAGTTCAAACTGTATAGCTCAAGCAAGCCCTCCTAAAGGTGATGGTTGTGGGTATGAATTAGCAAGCTGGGCTCCGAAAACTGTGCCAGAGCCACACCAAAAAGTAGCGAAAAAGAAGAAAAAAAAGAAAGTTAAAGTGATGCCTAGTCAGTGTTTGGCTTTAATATCAAATCAGTAATCTGAGTTTGGTCGATCATCTAAGCGTTAATGACGCACTCGTATTTTCGTCAAAGATGTAGGGGAAATGTCACTCGATTATTTAGAGTTTATAAATACAGAATAGAACTTGTTACGGATATGAGTCGAGAGTATTTTATTTGATGTCTCTATCTCAGATGAAAATTGACGAGAATAGCTTGAGTATCAGTATGAGAAAGAGGGGGAAAGTATCTCTGAAAAGTGCTGGGTAAGAAAAGGTTCAACTCAATGATTCAGTTGAACCTTTTATCTGTCAGGTTAAGCCTTGAATGATGACAAACTTTTCAAGTAACTCGTCATCAGTTTCAATATGATTTGGGTCAGTGATAATGCATTTGGTAATGGGGCACACTGATTGACATGTTGGCTTTTCATAGTGACCTTTACACTCAGTACATAAATCAGGATCGATCTCAAAGATTCTGTCGCCCATAGTGATTGCACCATTTGGGCATTCTGGGTCACACATATCGCAGTTGATGCACTTGTCAGTTATTAGTAGAGCCATCTATCTTTCCAAAATAAACGTTATTTACCTGATGCGTTACGCGTATCTTGGCCTTTGTTCAAGTTGCGCATTAACAAACCGTACTGTAGGTCTAAATCTGTTGGTACAGGAATAAATACAAAGTGACCGTTGCCTTTCGCATCGTCTACAGCTTCAGATTTACGATTTTCCATGACTTCTAATTTGAAGACAACGTTACCTTTCGGTGTCATCATCTCTAAGCTATCGCCTAATAGGAACTTGTTCTTCACTTCTACTTCAGCTAGGTCACCACGGCGCTTACCCGTGAACTCACCAACAAACTGTTGAGTATCTGAGATAGAGTAACCGTACTCGTAGTTTTGGTATGTGTCGTGTGTATGACGGCGCAGGAAGCCCTCAGTGTAGCCACGGTGAGCTAGGCTCTCTAGCGTACCCATTAGGCTTTCATCAAATGGTTTGCCTGCTACAGCATCGTCGATAGCTTTACGGTAAACCTGTGCTGTACGTGCACAGTAGTAGAAAGACTTAGTACGACCTTCGATTTTAAGAGAGTGAACACCCATCTTCGTTAGTCGCTCAACGTGTTGGATTGCACGAAGGTCTTTTGAGTTCATGATGTAAGTACCATGCTCATCTTCAAACGCTGCCATTTTTTCTTCTGGCTTGTGTGATTCAGAAAGCAGAACCACTTCGTCTGTTGGTTTACCAAGACCTAGTGTGTTGTCTGGACGCTCATCTTGAACTTCAATGTCTTGCGTTTCTACTTCTTGAATAGCAACACCAGTAGGGTTTGCTTCAACGATCTGACCGTTTTCGTCTTCTTTCGCAGCTTCTGTCTTGTATTCCCAACGACAAGCGTTAGTGCAAGTACCTTGGTTTGGATCGCGTTTGTTCATGTAACCAGAAAGTAGACAACGGCCTGAGTAAGCCATGCAAAGTGCACCGTGAACAAAGATCTCTAGTTCTGTTTCTGGGCAGTGTTCGCGAATCTCTTCGATCTCTTCAAGCGATAGCTCACGAGATAGGATTACACGCTCAACGCCTTGAGTTGACCAGAACTTAACGGTCGCCCAGTTTACTGCGTTTGCTTGAACAGAAAGATGGATTGGCATTTCAGGGAATGCTTCACGAACCATCATGATAAGACCAGGATCTGACATGATAAGCGCGTCAGGGCCCATATCTACAACTGGTTTAAGGTCGCGAATGAATGTTTTTAACTTAGAGTTGTGCGGCTGAATGTTACATACAACATATAACTTTTTGCCTTGAGCATGAGCTTCATCGATACCGATTTGTAGGTTTTCGTGATTGAACTCGTTGTTACGAACGCGAAGGCTGTAACGTGGCTGGCCTGCGTATACAGCATCTGCGCCGTAAGCGAATGCGTAACGCATGTTTTTGAGGCTTCCTGCCGGTGATAATAGTTCCGGTACAAATGGTTTTTGTGTCGTCATTGCTTCGTTCTCTAGTCTGATCTCAAGTCAGGTTGATACCACCAAGTGATATCAAAGGGGCGCAAATTTTACGCTAAAATGAGTTGGGTTGATAGCCCTAAAGATAACGATGGTATTAAGAAGAGCGCGGAGCTGGAGGAAATGCTGCAAGGTAGCTGGGAATTAAGCTCAGGTGCTGTTGACACCTGAGCTTCAAATTACATCAGTTAAGCGTTAGGTTGAGTTAACCCGCCTAATGATTCAAATAGGTTTGGTAGGAAAACACTGAATTCACCACATAGCAGTGAGAAGTCTGCATCAAAACGCGCTGCTTGATCTTCGCGAGGAATATCGTCGTTCTCATCTTTTAGTTCGTCACTGAATTTCAGGCGCTTGATGCTGCCATCTTCAGCAAGAATGAACTCAATGCGATCTTGCCAGTTGATCAGAAGCTTAGTTACCACTTTATTGGCTTCGATGTGGTTTTTAATCTCATCAGCTTCTAGTTCTTGTTTCTTAACTCGAACGATACCGCCGTCTTCTTGGATTGATTTAAGCTCTGCTTCATCGAGCATAGTGATACCTTGAGGCGTATTACCAGATTTCACCCACTCTGTCAGAGTCGTTTCAATCGCTTGCTCTAGAGTAGCAGGCACTACTGGCAAGCTACCCATTGTTTTACGTAGTAATGCTAGTACGTCTTCTGCTTTTTTGTAGCTGCTTGCATCAACCACAATGAAACCTTCTTTTGGCATGATCAGCGCGTATGTAAAATTACTGCGGCTGAATGCACGAGGAAGCAGATCAATGATGATGTCTTCTTTTAGGCTGTCTTTCTCTTTCTTTTTAAGAGGTGTTCCCGATTCTGCCTCAAGCGTTTCTACTTTTGCGTTCAGTGACTCTTTGATCACAGAAGCAGGTAGCATTTTCTCTTCTTTCTTTGCACAGATTAGAATGCGGTTTTCTGAGACGTGCGTCATCATATCGCCATGTTTGCCCATTGCGTGTACCCAACCAAATTTCTGTTTGTCTTGGCTACCACAAGGAGTAAAGCGGAATTCTTCAAGTTGTTTCTCTAACTGATCTGCGTTGAAATCAATATCACGGTTGAAGCGATAGACTAGGCAATTTTTAAACCACATAAATATTTCTCATACCTTTTTAGAAGTGCCTCATGATATGAGATCTAATTCGATTTGTCCTTAGCTCTGTATCAAAACTTACAAAGTGAAATGTTTGAGACAGTTATATGAAAATTTGTTTTCAAAGGTCACAAAAGTGTCATAATTAACTCAGATAATGCAATGCGTTGATTACTTATAAAGGCTATTCAATTATGTCGAGAAGGATTCTGGTCGTTGAAGATGAAGCACCAATTCGTGAGATGTTGTGTTTCGTGCTTGAACAAAAAGGCTACCAAGCAGTAGAGGCTGAAGATTACGATACAGCGGTAAACAAGCTATGTGAACCTTTCCCAGATCTAGTGTTACTAGATTGGATGCTACCTGGTGGTAGCGGGATAAACTTTATCAAGCATATGAAGCGTGAAGAGTTAACTCGCAACATCCCTGTGGTGATGCTGACAGCTCGTGGTGAAGAAGAAGATAAAGTTCGTGGCTTAGAAGTTGGCGCTGACGATTACATTACCAAACCATTTTCACCAAAAGAGTTAGTCGCTCGCCTGAAAGCGGTTATTCGCCGTGTAACACCTACAGCATTGGAAGATGTGATTGATGTACAAGGTCTTAAACTAGACCCAGTCTCGCATCGCGTTACAGCAAGCGAAGGTCCCGTAGATATGGGACCGACAGAATTTAAAATGTTGCACTTCTTTATGACGCACCAAGAGCGTGTATACAGCCGAGAGCAGCTACTTAACAACGTTTGGGGTACGAATGTTTACGTTGAAGACCGCACCGTTGATGTGCATATTCGACGCCTACGTAAAGCGCTTGAATCGGCAGGTCACGATAAGCTAATTCAAACGGTTCGCGGCGCGGGTTACCGTTTTTCTACAAAAGCTTAATGTGGCTTCGCTGCAGTCTACGGAGTCCTGAATGGTTGAAAAGTTAACCTGGAAAAAGCTGGTTTGGGAACTGGTTTTTTTTTACGCACCATGGGTTTTAGTCGGATGGGTATTCGGTTATTTACCTTGGTTACTGCTGGCTGCTACGGTATTGCAGCTCGGCTGGCATCTACACAATCAAATGCGTTTGTCCGCATGGTTGTGGGATGAGAAGCGTCTAACACCACCTTCAGGCTCAGGAAACTGGGAATCTCTGTTTAACGGTATTTACCGTATGCAACAGAGACAGCGTCGTAAAAGAAAAGAGCTGACCAACCTGATCCGCCGTTTTCGAAACGGTGCTGAATCTTTACCCGATGCCGTTGTGGTGTTTCGCGGTGAAGGGAATATTGTTTGGTGTAACAAGCTCGCTCAATATTTGTTGGGCTTTCGTTGGCCGGACGATTCTGGGCAACCGATCTCGAATCTGATTCGTACGCCAGACTTTATTAAATATCTGAACAAGCAAGATTTCTCTGAGCCATTAGAGATGCCTTCACCTCTGAACGTGGAGCGTATGCTTGAGTTACGTATTGTGCCTTATACCGAGGGTGAACACCTGATGGTAGTGCGTGATGTGACTCAACTAAAACAGCTAGAAGGCATGCGTCGTAACTTCTTTGCTAACGTTTCTCACGAATTGCGCACTCCAATGACCGTACTTCAAGGCTATCTTGAAATGACGGAAGATCCAGACATGATCGTCGGCCCGATGTGGACCAAGGCGCATGGTGTGATGACTGAGCAATTGAATCGCATGAACAGTTTGGTGAACCAACTACTTACTCTTTCAAAAATAGAAGCGGCGCCAATGCACGAGCTAGACGAAGTAGTCAATGTACCAGCGATGCTCGAAGTCCTTGAAAAAGAAGCCGCGAGCTTAAGTGGTGACTGTGGGCACAAACTTGAGTTTGATATCGATACGAGTTTACGAGTATTAGCCGATGAAGACCAGTTGAGAAGTGCGATATCGAATCTGGTTTATAACGCGGTGAAATACACACCACCAGGTGCTACGGTTAGGGTACGTTGGTATCAAACAAGCCAAGGCGCGTGTTTGGATGTGTCAGACACTGGAGATGGTATTGAACCTCAGCATTTACATAGACTGACAGAACGCTTTTATCGGGTCGATAAGGCGCGCTCACGTGATACTGGCGGCAGTGGTTTAGGGCTCGCTATCGTTAAGCATGCGCTGAGTCATCATGATTCCCATTTAGAAATTCAAAGTGAAGTGGGGGTTGGTAGTCGCTTCCATTTCACGTTGCCAAATAGATTAACCGTGTCATGAGTTGTTTAATACGCAGGGTGCGTTTCTCAGTTAGTTTGTTGTTAGCATTTGCTTTGGTTCACACTGTTTATGCGGAACAGAGCGTCAAACCTCTTCCCGATTATTCCAAGGTGCCAGGCATTTCGGGGAGTTTGCTGTCGGTAGGTTCAGATACCTTAGCGGGAATGACAACGTTGTGGGTTGAAGAGTTCAAATCTTACTACCCGAACGTGAATGCTCAGGTCCAAGCTTCTGGCTCGGCGACGGCCCCTCCAGCTTTAACAGAAGGTACAGCTCACCTTGGACCAATGAGTCGTCCGATGCGCTTACGAGAAATTGAAGCGTTTGAAAGAGAGCATGGCTATAAGCCCACCGCGCTCAGAGTCGCTATCGATGCTATTGGCGTGTTCGTACACAAAGATAACCCGATCAAAGGGCTCAACTTCCGTCAGATAGATGGCATTTTCTCGGAGACTTTACGCTGCGGTGGTGTTAGGAATATCGAAAATTGGCGAGAGTTAGGTATTAAACAACCTTGGGCAAAGCATCGCTTCCAACTGTTTGGGCGAAACTCGGTGTCTGGTACTTATGGTTACTTTAAGCAGAATGCTTTGTGTGGCGGTGATTTTAAGAATCGCGTTAATGAACAGCCAGGTTCAGCTTCTGTTGTTCAATCTGTTGCTTTGTCTATTAGCGGTATTGGGTATACGGGGATTGGGTATCGTGTTGCGGGTGTGAGACAGATTCCTGTGGTTAAAGAGGGTGACCAATATGTGCATGCAACAAGAGAGAACATCCTAAGTGGCGCTTACCCGCTTTCACGGTTCTTATATGTTTATGTGAATAAACACCCCAAAAAGCCGCTTTCTCCGGTCGAGCAAGAGTTCTTAACCTTTATCTTTTCTAAACAGGGTCAAGAGTTGGTGGAAAAAGACGGCTACGTTTCAATCCCTCACGAGTACGCTCAACAAGAGCTCGCAAAAGTAGGGCTTTAATACCCTTATTGGCAATTAGGCATTTTGGTTTTCATCAAAGCTTAGTTGCCATTCAGCATTGCTCCAAAGTTCCTGTTCAGCGACTAAGTCCGCCGCTAATAACTTATTATCATCAAGCCAATCATCGTCTGCACCACAAATCTTCCAATGGTCTTTATCGATGACTTCAATGCGCGTTTTTAAACGAGCAGTATCGTTGCGTTGGCCATTGAGAATGATTGAGAGACGTAAGATTCGAATCAAACTGATCAAGTGCTTGCTCTTAAACAGATTCAATTCAGGCATGTCTTGCAGCTTAAGCGCTTTACGTTGGAAGCGAGCTAAGGTCGACATGACCATCTGTTGTTCGCTGTTAAAGCCCGGCATGTTGGTATGTTGCAGAAGATATGCCGAATGTTTATGGAAACCTGTGAAACTAATACTCAGTCCGACTTCGTGTAATAGAGCACTCCATTCGAGGAGTTCAAAAAGCTGACTTTTTTTCTTAATGCAAAGTTCATCGCAGAGCTGATGTAAGAACTCGCTGGCTTGATCTTTTACACGAGTCGCGTGATCGAAGTCAACAGAGTGCTTGGCTGCTAGGTTTTCTGTAGTTCGCATGCGAATGTCTGAACGCCGAAAACGATCTTCCATCTCATACAGCAAGCCTTCACGAAGCGCGCCGTCTGAAAAGTTCATCTCTTTGACAGAAAGAGCCATAAATATTGCTGTGAGTATCGCCACTCCGCCAGCAAAGACGGGTTGGCGCTCTTCGGTCAGTCCCTTGATCTTTATCTCTTCTATGTGGTCGTGTTCACACAGTACATCAGTCAAATGGCTCAATCGTTTTTCGGTGATAATAGCATCTTCGTACCCCATTCCGACTAAGACTTCTTTGATCGCTTTGATGGTGCCTGAAGAGCCAAGAGCCGCATCCCAGCCTTTCTTTTTATATTTAGCGGCAAGAGGTTCTAGGCGTTGTTGAGCTGCAATAATAGCCTTGGAGAAGTTCTTACGAGAGAGTTTTCCATTCGAAAAGTATCGTTGAGTGAAGCTTACGCAGCCCATCTGTTTGCTGTTGACGAGCTTCGCTTCAAACCCTTGACCGATAATCAACTCAGTACTGCCGCCGCCAATATCAATGACTAACTTGGAGTCTGACTCTGGTTGTGTGTGGGCTACGCCTAAATAGATAAGTCGCGCCTCTTCTTCTCCGGGAATCACCTCGATAGGAAATGGGAGTACCTCTCGCGCACGTTGGATAAATATATGGGCGTTGTTTGCTTGGCGAAGCGTGTGAGTAGCCGCAATGCGCACATTCTCGATTTCAAAGCCTTGTAGACGCTCGGCAAACATAGCAAGACACTCTAAACCACGTTCGATGGTTGCATTGCTTAGGTTTGATTGGTCATCGAGGCCAGAACCAAGCTGGACTCTCTGCTTATGTCGGCTGACTAGTTGTAACTCTTGTCCAATAACTTTCGCTACAACCATGTGGAAGCTATTTGAGCCTAAATCGATGGCAGCGACATGTTTGGTTGTTGATGCCACGGCCTCTAGTGGGGTGGTATTTTTAGAGTCTTCAGGCGTATTGGCCTTGATGTTTTTAGCTTGGCTCATCGTGAGATTGTTGTTCCCTAGCTTTTCGAGTCTGTTTCTCTACCTGCTTGAGGTAATCATAGATGGCGACTTGTGAGCGGCGTTTTTTACGGTTACCACGAGGGACGTAAGCGTTGCTCATCTCTTTGTCTATCCACCTTGCTTTAACTGTATCGGTAAAATGAATATTTACAATGTCGATGATGCGTTGTTTCAAACGTTCATCACGGATTGGCGCTGCGACTTCAATGCGGTGGTCGATGTTTCGTGTCATCCAATCCGCCGATGAGATGAACACCTTAGGGTCGCCATCGTTATGTGTAATCAAAACGCGTGGGTGCTCTAGGAATCGGTCGATGATACTGATGATTTCAATGTTCTCGCTGATGCCTTCTACTCCTGGAACCAGTGAGCACATACCTCGTATGATCATACGAATTTTGACTCCGGCATTGCTTGCACCATAAAGTTTGTTGATCAGCCCTTTGTCGACTAAGTTGTTCACCTTCAATGTTATTTCTGCTTTCTTGCCGGACTTGGCATTAGCAGTTTCTGTATCGATAAGACGGTAAAGCTTTTTACGTGAATTACGTGGCGACACAATTAAGTGGTCAAACCTTACAGGGCGGTAAGGGTTCTCTATATACCCAAAGACATTACGCACCTCGTTAGTTAGCTCTTGATCGGCGGTGAGCAACGAGAAGTCAGTGTAAATTCTTGCTGTCTTTTCGTGGAAGTTACCCGTACCGATATGCGCGTAATAAGTGATTTCTTCACCTTCTCGGCGGCTGATAAGAAGTAACTTAGAGTGGATCTTCAAACCTGTAGCACCAAAGATTACGTGAACGCCAGCGTCGGTTAGAATTTTTGACCATTCGATATTGGCTTCCTCATCGAATCGAGCTTGAAGTTCAACCACCACAGTTACGTTTTTCCCATTGTGAACCGCATCAATCAACGAGTTCATTAACTGAGAGTTTTTCGCTACACGATAGATGTTGATCTTGATGCCGATGACTTTTGGATCAAATGAAGCCTGACGAACCAACTCTGCTATGTGATCAAAGGTATGGTATGGATAGTTTAACAAGATATCTTGATTCTTGATGGCATCAAAACTGTTATCAAACCCATCAAAGTCGGCGCATGACATAGGGGGTAACGGCTTGTTTTCTAAGTATTCACGACCTACATTCGGGAAACCAATGAAATCTTTAAAATTATGGTAACGACCACCAGGAATCAGGTTGTCGTAGTTAGAGATCCCTAATTTACCACACAAGAAATCCAGCATATTTTTCGGCATTGTGTGTTCGTAAACAAAACGCACAGGCATTGCACTGAGCCTTTGAGCGACACCTTCCGACATCTGTTCTAGCAAACTATGTTCGACTTCATGACTAAGATCGTATTCGGCATCACGTGTCATTTTCATCGCGTGACAGTTGAGTTGATCGTATTCAAAAAAGCCTTTAAATAGGTCATCAATGCAGTATCGGATGATGTTATCAAGTAAGATGATCGTCTTGCGGCGCTTTCCTTTCTGCTCTGGAACCATGACAAAGCGCGGAAGGTGATCGGTCGGTATCTCTATGACGGCGTATTTGGATTGCTGCTCTTTTTGAAGTTCGACGGTCAGGTAGGCATATTCATCTTTTAAGAATTGAAGCACATTAATCTCGTCGGTCATCAAAAGGGGAGTGATGTGTGGAAGTACTTCTTTCTTAAAGTATTTTCTTATCCATTTCTTTTGAGGATCATTCAATTGCGTCTCGTTGACCAAGAAAATCCGTCGCCTTGCCATCTCTAGAATAAGCTCATTGTAGAGTTCATCAAAACGTTGGTTCAGCTTAAACGCTTTGGTTTGCATCTTAGTAAGCAAATGCTTTGAGTTATCGTGGATCCCACGTTCTTGGTTGATCAAAATACGACGTTTAACATCAGAGAATCGAACTTTGTAAAACTCGTCTAGATTATTAGAAAAGATCCCAAGAAATCGCACTCTTTCGATAAGAGGCACCGTTTTGTCCGCTGATTCTTGTAAAACTCTCTCGTTAAAGGAGAGCCAACTGAGTTCTTTTTCTATATAGAGCTTTTCAGCGTTCATAATCCATCCTAGACATCTTAAAGAGTGTGAGATTACTCAAATTGTAAAAATGAGCAGAGTATGCTGTTTTTGTTACGGTATTATTTCACTCTACAGTTTCAGCAAAACTTACTATTATTTTCAGTTGTTTAATGTGAGTTGTAATATAATTGTCATGTAAACGAAATATTATGATATTAGCTCAAAAAAGGTAGATAGACAGATGACCGCAGCCGAAATTTCATTGAAAAAACGAGATAAAAAAAGATGGTTGAAAGACCGTCTTATGCGTTTTGCAGTGACGTTAGGTGGTGTGAGCGTATTGGCGGCACTGGTTCTTATCTTTATTTACCTAGCGATGGTTATTCTTCCTATCTTTGCTGACTCAAGTTTAGAGACAGATCAAAAAGTTCAACCTGTGATAGTACAAGATCCGATTGCAATGACGATCGATGAATACGGTCAACATGCTTTAGTGATCGATCGCGATGGTTCGGTAGATTATTGGACTCTTGATAATACTCAATCGACTCCATACTTCTCAGCGTCAATTATTGAAGACTCGGTTGCGTTTGCTCGAAGCGCGCCCTCAGACAATTGGTTCGCCTTTGCTAACCGCCAAGGCCAAGTGCAGTTGTTTCAGCCTAAGTTCTTAAAGCCTCTTGCCGTAAGAAAAGGTCAAGCCGATAGCCCTCGTATCAACTACCTTCAACTCAAAGGTAAACCGTTTGAATTTTTAGATGACATCGCTTTGAGTAGTGGCTTGAGCGTTGAAAAGCTAACATTTGCGACCGACAATAGTCTTTTGACGCTGGTGGCTCAGTTATCCAATAACCGCATTCTAATAAAATGGTACCAAGCGTCATTGACTGGTGAGTATTCAGAGGTTAACTCCCAATGGTTATCTAAAGAGTTTGGTCAGCAAGACCAGCTTTTAATGACGCCTAACGGGCACACTCTATATCTTCGCAACGCCTCTGATCTTACGATTCTAACCACTGAAGCGAACGAGTTCTCGGTTAGGGAAGTGATCGACTTAAGTTTAGGTGATGAGCTGCATTCCGTTAAGAGTATTGACTTGTTGTCCGGTGCTTATTCTCTGCTCGTGAGTCATTTTGATGGGCGAGTCTCTCAATGGTTTGATGTATTAAGCAATGAGAAACGTAGCTTGACTCATATTCGAGATTTTAAGTTACCTTCAGAGGTACAGTTCTTATTACCTGATACTTATCGCAAAGGCTTTTACAGTTTCTATCAGAATGGCACGATTCAAAGCCACTATACGACAAGTGAAAAGTTATCTCTGTTTGAGAAAGCTTATAAGAAGTCGCCACAACTCGCGGCCATGTCTGCAAATGAAATTCACCTCGCGACACTGAGTGATGGTGTTATTAGTCTTGCTTTAGTCGATAACCCATACCCAGAGATATCTTTTTCATCGTTATGGCAAAAGGTTTGGTACGAGAGCTACCCAGAGCCTCAATACGTGTGGCAATCCACTTCGGCAAATGATGATTTTGAAGGGAAATTCAGCTTAGTTCCTCTGACTTTTGGCACACTTAAGGCCGCACTGTTTGCGATGATATTCGCGGTGCCCATTGCGGTACTTGGCGCTATCTACACCGCTTACTTTATGACTCCAAAGATGCGTCGAGTGGTAAAACCTTCGATTGAATTAATGGAAGCGCTACCGACGGTCATTATCGGGTTTGTAGCGGGTTTGTGGTTTGCTCCTATCGTGGAAACGCATTTAACTGCTATTGTCTCACTGTTGTTGGTGTTACCTCTTAGCACGTTGGTTGTTGGTTTAATTTGGTACTGCTTACCACACGATTGGGTGAGCCGTTTTCCTAATGGCTGGCATGCATTGATTCTGGTTCCTGTGTTGATTGTGACTACTGTGATCGTGCTTAACTTGGGTGGGGAAATTGAATCGTTGTTGTTTGCTGGTGATATCAAGCTCTTTTTAAACCACCATGGGATCGATTTTGACCAACGTAACGCTCTTGTGATTGGATTCGCGATGGGCTTCGCTGTTATCCCAACCATTTTCACTATCGCAGAAGACGCTATTTTCTCGGTGCCTAAGCACTTGTCGGATGGTTCTTTAGCGTTAGGTGCTACGCCTTGGCAAACTCTAATATATGTTGTTCTGCTTACTGCAAGTCCCGGAATTTTCTCTGCAATCATGATGGGGTTGGGTAGAGCGGTTGGTGAGACCATGATCGTGCTGATGGCGACCGGTAATACGCCTATCATGGATTGGAATATTCTTGAGGGGATGCGAACGCTATCTGCGACGATTGCTGTTGAGCTTCCTGAATCAGAGGTTGGTAGTCCTCACTTTAGATTGTTGTTCCTAGCTGCGTTACTTCTATTCTTATTTACCTTCGCCGTGAACTCGATTGCGGAATGGGTAAGACAAAGGCTGCGAGATAAATACCGTGCTTTATAATTTTTATCAGAATCGTCAATCGCAACCAGTAAGAGAGCTTCTTCATGTTTAAGTGGATTAAATCGGGATCTCCTTGGATATGGTTAACTGGTGGTGCCGTTAGTATTAGTATGCTTTCGGTACTTGGCCTGATCTTATT
The DNA here is from genome assembly GCF_000972265.1 of Vibrio sp. ECSMB14106. Taxonomy (NCBI): domain Bacteria; kingdom Pseudomonadati; phylum Pseudomonadota; class Gammaproteobacteria; order Vibrionales; family Vibrionaceae; genus Vibrio; species Vibrio sp. ECSMB14106. The sequence goes on from NZ_LAUM01000009.1 coordinate 13,588, forward strand.
TATTGGCTGGAAAGGGTTAACCTATTTCTGGCCTGCGCCCCTGTACCAATGGCAAGTGAATGAAACAGAAAGCCTTGCAAATGTGCCATTTCAGCATCAAGAGATGACAAAGAACCGTTTAATCGGTCAACTCTATGATCGTAAATACATTCCGGTTGAACAACTGTCGAATGTGCAAGATAAGAAGTTGCCGCAAGAGATTATTGATAAAGGGGTCGTTCGACGTCTTAGTATCAAAATTGCTAACCGCGAACTGTACCCTGCGGATTTCGTATCTATTCTTGAGGTGAACCTTAAAGAACCAACCACACCAGAAGAGTGGGCTGTGATCGAGCGTAGCCGCGGTGGGTACTTCTTCGGAAAGCCGGTTGGCTTTAGGAGTGCTGACGGTGTTCTAACCGATGATATCGAGAAAGAACTGGATGAAGGCTTAACTCACGCCGACACGTTGCGTGATGAAATTAAAAAGATCGTTAACCAAACGGTCCGCACAACAAGTTGGGCGTTAGAGCAATTACGTTTAGAAAAGCGTAAAAGAGAGCTCAATGACAACCTGTCAGATACAGAGCGACAAGAGCTGGAGTCTAAACGTTTGGCTTTAAGGAGTGAACTCGCCTCGGGAGAATATCAACTCGACTCTTTAAGACAGCAGCTCAACCTTGATACTCTGATTGTTGAAGATATGACGGGCAAAGTCGTTGAGATTCCGCTGAGTGAGATCTTAGACTTTTGGTTCCCAAATCAGATGACCTACCCAGAGAAAGTGCTGCATTGGTGTGAGCAGGTCTGGAAATTCTTATCTGAAAAACCTAGAGAGTCCAACTCTGAAGGGGGGGTGTTCCCTGCGATTTTCGGTACGGTACTTTTAGTGCTGATCATGTCGATTGTCGTTATGCCACTTGGTGTCATTGCCGCGATTTATCTAAATGAATACGCAAAAAACAATGCGCTAACTCGTTTGATTCGTATTGCGGTTATTAACTTAGCGGGTGTGCCATCCATCGTTTATGGTGTATTTGGTTTAGGCTTTTTTGTTTACACCATTGGTGGTTCTATAGATTCGTTGTTCTACGCGGAGCGTTTACCTGCGCCGACATTTGGTACGCCAGGCTTGTTGTGGTCGGCATTGACTCTGGCTGTGTTAACATTGCCTGTCGTGATTGTGACCGCCGAGGAAGGGTTAACGCGAATCCCGAGTTCTGTGAGGCATGGTTCTTTAGCTTTGGGGGCAACCCCATCTGAAACCTTGTGGCGTATCGTTTTACCGATGGCGAGCCCTGCGATTATTACCGGGCTTATTCTGGCTGTAGCACGTGCTGCGGGAGAAGTAGCGCCATTAATGCTAGTGGGAGTAGTGAAATTAGCGTCGAGTTTACCTGTCGATGCGCAGTTCCCGTATGTTCACCTCGACAGAAAGTTTATGCATTTGGGCTTTCACATTTATGATGTGGGTTTTCAAACCTCAAACATAGAAGCGGCAAGACCACTGGTTTATGCGACATCATTTTTGTTGGTTACTGTGATTGTTGGGTTGAACCTGACCGCGATTAATATTCGAAATAACTTGCGTGAAAAGTACCGAACCTTAGGACAAGATTAAGATGTTCTCAATTAATGAAACCTTGGGCTATCAAGCGCCTTTAGATGTGCACAACCTAACTGAAGAGCAAACAGCTATCTCGATTGAAGGGCTGAACCTATACTATAAAGAAGCGCAGGCACTTGATGATATCTCGATGACAATACCTAAAGGGCAGGTGACGGCGTTTATCGGTCCTTCGGGTTGTGGAAAGTCGACACTGCTTCGCTGTATTAACCGTATGAACGATCTTGTTGAAGGCTGCAAAGTCTCCGGCAAAGTGAAGTTGTACGGAAACAATGTTTATCATCCTAAGGTTGATGTAGCAACCTTAAGGCGTCGTGTTGGCATGGTATTTCAACGCCCGAATCCTTTCCCTAAATCCATCTATGAGAATGTGGTTTATGGGTTGAGGCTGCAAGGTCTGAGTAATAGTCGTGATCTTGATGATGCGGTTGAGCGTTCATTGCGTGCAGCGGCATTATGGGATGAAGTAAAAGATCGTTTGCATGAGAATGCCTTCGGTTTGTCTGGTGGCCAACAGCAACGCTTGGTTATTGCTCGAGCGGTTGCGATAGAACCGGAAGTACTTTTGTTAGATGAGCCAACATCGGCCTTGGATCCAATTTCTACTTTGACTATTGAAGAGTTAATCAACGAGCTAAAAACACAATATACCGTGGTAATTGTGACTCATAATATGCAACAGGCCGCTCGTGTTAGCGACCATACTGCCTTTATTCATATGGGGAAATTGATCGAGTACTCAGATACGGACTCAATATTTACGTCACCATTGAAAAATCAAACAGAAGACTACATTACAGGTAGGTACGGCTAACTGTTGAGTCGATGCCACCTAGAGCTAAACCACTCTATATAAACGGTTTGATTTATTTCTTTGCAAGGAGCTGATATGCATTTCGGTCGCCACATTTCAGGGCAATTTAACGTCGAATTAGAATCGATCCGTACTCACGTACTCACCATGGGTGGGCTAGTGGAGCAGCAACTTTCATTTGCAATGCAAGCGCTTCACAGAGATGACGTTGAACTGGCTAAGAAAGTGATTCGTGACGATCATAAAGTGAATGCGATGGAAGTGTCTATCGATGAGGCATGCACGCGTATTATTGCCAAGCGCCAGCCCACCGCAAAAGACCTTCGTTTGATTATGGCGATCATCAAAACGATTACTGATTTGGAAAGAATTGGTGATGTAGCTTCTAAAATAGCGCAAGGTGCGATAGAGGCCCCCTCGGCCAAAGACCAGAAGTTTCATGTTTCTTTAGAGCCTCTTTGTCGTCAAGCGATAACTATGCTCCATCAGGTATTGGATGCATTTGCACGTATGGATGTTGATGCCGCGGCTGAAGTACATAAGCTTGATGATAAGCTAGACGCTGAATACGAAGCTGTAATTCGTCAGCTAATGACTTACATGATGGAAGAGCCGCAGAATATACCTATTATCTTACAGGTTATGTGGTCAGCTCGTGCTATTGAACGAGTGGGCGACCGTTGCCAAAATATTTGCGAATATATTATCTATTTTGTTAAGGGCAAAGATGTTCGCCATCTAGGTGAACAAAGCCTAGATGACGTACTAAAATAAATTGAACTCATCTCTTTGAAAGGTGATTGCCAAACGACTTAAACCAACAGTTGGCAGTGACCGTAATGAACCTAATATATGTCATGAGTGAGATTCGGTAATTTGGTACTCTTCGGTTTATGTTAATGGTTATTACTCTTTAATAGTTAAAGCGAACCTCACATCAAATACCTTACTGGCATCAGTGACAGGAATCTGGTAATCATCAATGTCATCACTCCCCATTTGAGCGGACGATCCGTTTTCCATTAGGCTAGCTCTTGTGGATTTCCCTGAAAGGTGAAGAGCAGGTACTTGGGTGGCGCATTGAATCATTTTAGCATTCGCAGCGTTAACGCCAGCCCCTGCCATGATATCAATTCGTCCGTCGGCTTGTTTGACCATTGCTGCCAATACATCGATGCCTTGCTCGGCATTAACAGCAAGTCCTGATGTCAGGACTCTTTCGCATCCAAGTGAAATGATCTGCTCTAATGCTGCTTGGAAATCAGAGCTTTGATCGATGGCTCTATGGAAGGTTATCCCAAGCTTTAACGAGTGCGCTTTTTCAGCCAGTTGTTGCATTTTTGGCATATCAATACTTCCGTTAGGCGCTAACACACCAAGTACGACCCCATCCAACCCTGCACTTGCACAAGCTTCAATATCTTCAAGCATACAGTTCATATCGTCGTTATCGAAAATAAAGTCGCCTTGTCTAGGTCTTATTATAGCGTAGACCGGAACGGACGAAATTATTGCCGCTTGCTTCATCATTCCGAAGCTTGGAGTTAATCCGCCAAGAGCCAATGAAGAGCAAAGCTCAATACGATTAGCTCCGCCTGCTAGGGCATTGTATAGGGACTCTAAGTTATCGATACAGACTTCAATTTCGGTGTTCATCGTGTTTATCCGTTCAAAAAGATACTGATGAAATAATAGCAATCTAGGTGTGATTCTGAATAGATGGGGATAAGGGAAAATAGAGGTAAAGTTTAGGTTTATCGCTACCTCAATTATCTATTACAAGAGGCAGTCTAGGGTGGCGCGAGGAGGGGAAAACAAAAAGCCCGAAGCGTTAACTTCGGGCTTTTAATAGGACTTTACTTCTTAACTGATTGGCGGTGCGCTTTGCGCTATTAGCTTATGCTTTATGTCTCTTTGTAGAGAGTCTTCCAACCATTAACCCGCGTTGAGTTCGGGCTTAAGAATGTAATTACTTGCTTAGGTCGTCAGCGTGCTCAGATAGGAATGCTGCAACACCTTTTGGAGATGCGTCCATACCTGATTTACCTTCTTCCCATTGTGCTGGACAAACTTCACCGTTCTTCTCGTGGAAGTTTAGTGCGTCTACCATGCGTAGCATTTCGTCGATGTTACGACCTAGCGGAAGATCGTTAACTACTTGGTGACGTACAAGACCGTCAGCATCGATTAGGAAAGAACCACGGAAAGCAACACCGGCTTCTGGGTGCTCAACATCGTATGCTTTGCAGATTTCGTGCTTAACGTCAGCAACTAGAGGGTATTTAACTTGACCGATACCGCCGTCAGCGATAGCAGTGTTACGCCATGCGTTGTGAGAGAATTGTGAATCGATAGAAACACCGATTACTTCAACGCCTTTAGCTTGGAAATCTTCTAGACGGTTGTCGAAAGCGATTAGCTCTGAAGGACAAACGAAAGTGAAGTCTAGTGGGTAGAAGAAAACTACCGCTTTCTTACCTTTAGTGAATTCTGCGAAGTTGAAGTTATCAACGATCTCACCGTTACCTAGAACAGCTGCTGCAGTAAAGTCAGGGGCTTGACGACCTACTAGTACCATTTGGAATCTCCTAAAAAATTAGTTGGCCCAACACATCTTTGTTTGGGCTCCGTTTCTACGGGACAAACTATAGTACAATATGTACTATAGAAAAAAGCGAATTAAATAGATTAAGTTAATCGAAAAAAACGATGAGCTTATTCTTTGCCCAGTCCTTAGGTCTGATGACCTTTATCTAATTTATCCTACTCATATTACAAAGTAATTTCATGAATAAATGGCCAAGTCTTAAGCAACTTCACTATCTGGTTACGCTTCACGAAACTCGTCACTTTAGTGATGCTGCTGATCGCTGTTTCGTTAGTCAATCTACATTAAGTAAAGGCATTCAAAATTTAGAGGAGCTGATTGGTTGCCCTCTCTATGAGAAGAAAGATAAAAAGAGCCCATTAGTTTTTACTCAAGCGGGTGAGCTGGTGGTGAAGCATAGTCGAGAGCTATTGGCGAAAGGGCAAGACTTAGTCGAGCTTGGTAGTTTGTGCAATGGTGATACGATGCAAGGTCAGCTGCGGCTGGGGTGTATCCCTACTATTGCCCCGTTCCTATTATGCGATTTGGTACAAGAAGCTAATCAACGCTTCCCACAGTTGAACTTGCTATTACGTGAAGACACGACGACTAACTTATTGGCGGCACTGCGTCATGGTGAGTTAGATGTGTTGATTCTGGCTCTGCCTGTCGATATCGACAACATGGAGAGCAAAGTGGTTGGGCAAGATCCTTTTAGAATGGTGATCAGTCGTAATCAAGCTGATGGGATTCGTGTTCCTATTAAATATGATGATCTGCCAGACGAATCTGTTTTCTTGTTGGAGAATGAACACTGTTTAACAGAGCATGCAGTGTCGGCCTGTAAGTTAACAGACAAAGAGAAGATAAACCCGTTCACCGCCACAAGCCTCCACACATTGGTGCAAATGGTGGCAAATGGTTTAGGAACCACCTTTATTCCGCAGATGGCTATCGATCACGGTTTGCTTGAGAATCAGAATCTCGTGGTTATTGATCCTCCAGGTCAGAAGGCTTACCGCGATATTGGCCTAGTTTGGCGACCAAGCTCATCACGTCGTGAAACCTTCCACCAATTAGCCGATGTGGTGTCTGAGTTGTTGTAGACAATATTGAAGCATCAAGCCTAATTTTGAGCGGCGAGTTAAGCCGCTCTTTTTGTGACTTCATTCGATAAGAAAAACGCCACAATAGTGGCGTTTATAACGTTATATTTTGAAAAAGCTCAGTAAGTCTTTTTGTTTCACAGCTAATGAAGACAGCTCTTCACTTGCTTGTTTGCTTTGCTCGATTCCAGAGACATTTTGGTGGACAATATCAAAGGTTAAAGAAACATTTTGTGAAATGTCCTGCGTGACCCCAGACTGTTCTTCAGATGCTGTCGCGACTTGTGTATTCATATCTGAAATAAGGTCGACAGACTCTGTTATTGATGCAAATGCCGTTCTGAGCTGTTCACTGTAATGACGAGACTCTACGGCTAGCGATAGGTTAGATTGCATGAATTGATTGGCATCTTTCGCTTGTGCTTGAAGTCGAGATATTATTTCTTGAATGTCGATAGTTGACTGTTGTGTTTTAGCGGCCAGAGAACGAACCTCATCAGCAACCACAGCAAAACCTCTTCCTTGCTCGCCAGCTCGAGCCGCTTCAATGGCTGCGTTGAGCGCTAGCAAGTTAGTTTGCTCCGATATGGCGTTGATCACTTCAATAACAGTGCCGATCTCCACTGAGTACTCTTGCAGTTGATTGACGATGTTTGATGTCTCTTCGATCGAGTCTTCAACCTTGCGAGAAATATCATCGGATCTATCGAGTGAAACGCCCCCCTCTTTTACATTGGAAGTTGCGCCGGTTGCTGCATTCTCAGCGCTAGCCGCATTTTGACTAACCTCATTTGCAGTACTGGAGAGCTCATTGATAGCGGTTGCTATCTGTTCCATTTGACTCAGTTCTTGTTTAGCATTTCCTTCGGTCTGACTCATCACTGCGGCTAGCTCAACTGAGGCTGCTGAAACGTTGTCTGAAATTTGGTGGAAACCATCAATGATTCGGCGCAGTTCTTGGCGCATCGCTAAAGTGTTAGCGTATATACCGGTTTCTTTACCTGTAATTGGAATCTGCTTAGAAAGATCGCCAGAAGCAACCTCAGCAACAATGGATTGGATATCACTCGGCTCTCCTCCTACTACCTTCCAAACACTACGGTAAATTGAAATGGCAATACTTAGGGAAACCGCTACAACAATAATAGAAAGAATGCCGAGAACCCACTGAGCACTAGAAAATCGCTCGACCATACTAGGCCCGACAGAATCTTGTTTTGCTTGCGTCGATAGTTTGATTTCTTCAATGGTTTTAGCCGCATTGATACCAGCAAGATCAAGAGTCTCTGTAATGATGCTGTTGCGCTCGTTTATTGTGTTAGTGACCTTCGAAAATGTGGAACGATAAGTTTTTGAAGCATTAGTAAAGTCGTTTAGGTGGCCGATTTGCTCCATCGACATTAACTGCGATTCGATAGTTTTTGCTATTAATGCTGCAGAGGACAACTCTTTTTCAGCACGCTGAGCATCTTCTGTTTTATTGCTGGCCAAAAACTTAGAAGCGTACAATCTTGATAGTAAGACATGCTGTTGAAGTTCCCCTGAACTTGCGGCAACCTCTAAATCTTCTTCGACTGAAGCCTGGAGCATTAAGTTCGTTACTGCTTTTCGCATATCGATACCTGAGGGTGCTAAAGTTTCTTGAACTAGATTGTTTTCCGTATTGACCAATTGAACAACTTTGCTAAAGCCGTGGCTGTATTGCTCAAGCTGCTTCTTTATCATTAGAAATTCACTTTTGTTCAGGTTGTCAAAGCGAGAGTCTAGTAGGTTATCGATCAATTGATTTGATACTGTGATACGTCTACGCAATTCAGATATATGTGAAGGAATAGGGTTCTTAATATATTTAAGTGCAGACAAACGAGCCTCCAGTATGTTGGCTTGGATTCGCCCTGTCGAGACACTGGTCAATGCAAGGGAACGGTAGCTATTAAACCCATTACTTGATTGATAAAAGCGTAATGAAGCAACGACTGAAATAACCAAAATTAGCGTGAGAATCACACCAAAACCCAAGGACAGCAATTTCTTTAAACTCATAAATACATTTCCTAGTGAAGCAGCTTTTTTATTCTTAATAATTCGGCATTATTCTAATGATAAACATATTAATAAATAGTGCTGTTTCACTATATTTTGCATCTAAGAATGATGTGCAAAGTAGGTTGTTGATATTATTATTTTTTTAAGAGGGGGGGGATCTAGATATGTGAAGAGCCTTAGATAAAAAAGGCTCTAGAGGTTATAGCGAATAAAATAAGTGGATTAATTTTCGACTTCTTCTGGCTCCGCATCTTCTTGTAGTTCTAGTAGGTTGATCGCTATCGTGACGAAGTCGCTGTCTGTAATAATACCCACTAATTCATAATTTTCTACGACAGGCAAGCAGCCCACTTTGTGTTTCTGCATATAGATAGCTGACTCTTTTAATCCTGCACGCGGTTCTACCGACATAACGCTTTTGTGCATAATGTCATTGAGGGGAGTGGCAAGAGTAAAAGATTGAGCTTGTGGGATATTTTGTAGGCTGGATTCTTGAGCGGCGAGAACGTCTCGTTGGGTAACAACACCAAGTAGCTTTCTGTCAGCATCAACGACTGGGATATGGCGGATATCAAGCGCTTCCATCATGTGTTTAGCATCGGCCAGTGAGTGTGAGCGCAATAGAGTATGAGGGTTGCGAGTCATCATATCTTCAACCTTGATCATACGAACCTCCTTCTTTTTTATTTGTTGCTATTACTATAGTTTTTTATCCAAAAAATAACTGAGATCTGACGCATTCTTGGGTGAGTTTTATGCAACTAATTCTTTAGTTTGAGGTGGTGAATCAGTAGCATTATTTTACGCCTCTTTACAATAATCCAGTGCTGTAAACCTTGCTATTGCGGCTCGTGTGCCTATACTAGCCCACTGCGAAATTTTTAGTCGTGTTTGTGATGTGTTTCTGGTAACGATTGACTTACCGTAACGATTGATCTGCAACCATGACTTATTATTCGTCAACAGCACAAATCTCATCAACTAAGACAAGACTACAAACATGCAAGTTTCAGATTTTCACTTTGACCTACCAGATGAACTCATTGCTCGCTACCCTCAAGAAGAGCGTACAGCAAGTCGCCTGCTTAAATTAGACGGCAATAATGGCAACCTGACAGATGGTTCGTTTAAAGACGTTTTAGACTTGGTTGAGCCAGGCGATCTTGTTGTTTTTAATAACACTCGCGTGATTCCTGCTCGTGTATTCGGTCGCAAGGCCTCAGGCGGTAAGCTTGAAGTGCTAGTGGAGCGTATGCTCGATGAGAAAAGCATTCTTGCGCATGTTCGTTGCTCTAAATCACCGAAGCCGGGCACTAAGTTGTTCCTTGGTGAGAACGATGAGTATGAAGCTGAAATGGTAGCGCGTCATGATGCGTTGTTTGAAATCCATTTCACATCCGATCAAAGCGTTCTAGAGATTCTTAACAATGTTGGTCACATGCCACTGCCTCCTTACATCGATCGTCCTGATGAAGATGCAGATAAAGAGCGCTACCAGACTGTCTATAATGAAAAGCCGGGTGCGGTTGCAGCGCCAACAGCAGGTCTTCACTTTGATGATAAGCTAATGGCTGGCATGAAAGAAAAGGGTGTTGAGTTTGCTTACGTGACGCTTCACGTTGGAGCTGGCACATTCCAGCCCGTAAAAGTGGACAACATCAATGATCACCACATGCATGCTGAGTACGTTGAAGTGCCGCAAGAAGTGGTGGATGCCGTAGCTGCTGCAAAAGCGCGTGGCGGGCGTATTATTGCGGTTGGCACAACATCGGTTCGTTCACTAGAAAGTGCAGCGCAAGATGCACGTAATAAAGGCACAGAGTTAGTTCCTTTCTTTGGTGACACAGAAATCTTTATCTTCCCAGGTTACGAATACCAGTTGGTGGATTGCTTGATTACTAATTTCCACCTACCAGAATCAACACTGATTATGTTGGTGAGTGCGTTTGCTGGTTACGACAATGTGATGGGCGCATACGACCACGCCGTGAAGAGCGAATATCGTTTCTTCAGCTACGGCGATGCGATGTTCATCAATAAGAAAACGAGCTAATTTAAGCTGGTTTAAGCGATACAAAAATTTACGGGTGCTAGCAGTAAGCTAGGAGTCGGGCAGGGTGTCTGTCTAATCTCTCGCAAGGAATACGCGACCGCTCCTCATAGAACCCACTAGACTGAACTTTTGTTTGGCTTAAGGTTCTGAATTAACAGTCAGATTGTTTCTCTGGCATATTGGAGGCTTCGTGAAATTAAAATACGAACTTAAAAAAACTAATAGCGGCGCGCGTCGTGGTCAACTTCAGTTTGAACGCGGTACCGTTGAAACCCCAGCATTCATGCCTGTAGGTACTTACGGTACTGTTAAAGGTATGACACCTGAAGAAGTAAAAGACACAGGTGCTGAAATCCTATTAGGTAACACATTCCACCTATGGCTACGTCCTGGCCAAGAAATCATGAAAATGCACGGTGACCTGCACGATTTCATGAACTGGCACGGTCCTATCCTGACTGATTCAGGCGGCTTCCAAGTATTCAGCCTAGGTGCAATGCGTAAAATCACTGAAGAGGGTGTTCATTTCCGTAACCCTGTAAACGGTGACAAGATCTTCATGGACGCTGAGAAGTCTATGGAAATCCAAAAAGATTTAGGTTCAGATATCGTCATGATCTTCGATGAGTGTACGCCTTACCCTGCGACACACAAAGAAGCAAAAGACTCAATGGAGATGTCTCTTCGTTGGGCTGAGCGTTCACGCAACCACTTCGACAAGCTTGAAAACCCGAACTCACTATTCGGCATCGTTCAAGGTGGTGTGTACGAAGACCTTCGTGATGTATCTGTTAAAGGCCTAACTGAAATTGGTTTTGACGGTTACGCAGTTGGTGGCCTAGCAGTAGGCGAACCAAAAGAAGATATGCACCGCATTCTTGAGCACACATGTCCTCAACTGCCGGAAGATAAGCCACGCTACCTAATGGGCGTAGGCAAACCTGAAGACTTGGTTGAAGGTGTTCGTCGTGGTATCGACATGTTTGACTGCGTAATGCCAACGCGAAATGCACGTAACGGCCACCTATTTGTGACTGAAGGTGTGATCAAGATCCGTAATGCGAAGCATAAAACCGATACAACACCACTAGATTCAGAGTGTGACTGTTACACTTGTAAGAACTACAGCAAGTCGTACTTACACCATTTGGATCGTTGTAACGAAATCCTAGGTGCTCGACTGAACACGATTCATAACCTGCGTTTCTACCAACGAGTAATGTCAGACATTCGTCAGTCTATCGATGAAGACCGCTTTGAAGAGTTCGTTGCAGAGTTCTACGCAAGAATGGGGCGTGAAGTGCCACCACTAGGCAAAGAATCTTAGTATTTCTTTTTTTGCGAGCCCTATCTCTCTTCCAAGAGGTGGGGCTTGAAAATAAAGGGATACAACCCAATTAGACAAACAATTACCAAAATATAATAGAGGATGTTTTTAATGTTTATTTCTCAAGCTCACGCAGCAGCAGAAGGTGCACCAGCAGGCGGCGGTTTCGAAATGCTTATCATGCTAGGTATGTTCGCTGTGATCTTCTACTTCATGATCTATCGTCCACAAGCGAAACGTGTTAAAGAGCACAAGAACCTTATGTCTTCTATGGGCAAAGGCGACGAAGTTCTTACAAGCGGCGGCCTAATTGGCAAGATCACTAAGATTGCTGAAGACAGCGACTACGTTGCTATCGAACTGAATGCAAACAACGAAGTCGTTATCAAAAAAGACTTCGTTACAGCAGTGCTACCAAAAGGTACTCTGAAATCTCTATAAACAGCTAGAGGATCCTCGCTGTGCTAAACCGTTATCCGTTATGGAAGTATTTGATGGTGGTGTTTGCCATTGCTATCACTGCGCTATACGCACTTCCAAATATATACGGTGAAGATCCGGCAGTTCAAGTTACAGGGGCGCGTGGCGCCTCTGTAGATCTGTCTACGCTGGATGTTGTCACCAATGCTCTTGAAGCAGAGAGCCTTTCTACTAAATCCGTTGCTTTAGAAAACGGTTCCATTCTTGTTCGCTTTAACGATACAGATACGCAAATTAGCGCCCGTGATATCATCACAGAGGCACTAGGCGATGACGTTATCGTTGCTTTAAACTTAGCAGCTTCAACTCCTGATTGGCTTGAATCTATTGGTGCTGCACCAATGAAACTGGGTCTTGACCTACGTGGTGGTGTTCACTTCTTAATGGAAGTGGATATGGACGCTGCAATGGAAAAGCTCGTTGGCCAACAAGAAGAAGCGTTCCGCAGCGAACTTCGTGAAGAAAAAATTCGTTACCGTGCAATTCGCCCATCGGGTAAAGATGCCGTTGAAGTGCTTCTGCGTAACGAAGAGCAGCTTGCTGAAGCGAAATCGTTACTGCAATCTCAACACCAAGATATGACGTTCGTAGATTCTGCATCTAACGGTCGTTTCTCTTTGGTGGCTAACTTCACTGAAACTCGCCTTCAAGAAATCCGCAACTACGCGGTAGAGCAAAACATTACCATTCTACGTAACCGTGTTAACGAACTTGGTGTAGCTGAGCCTTTGGTTCAACGTCAAGGTGCTAGCCGTATCGTAGTGGAATTGCCAGGTGTTCAAGACACGGCTCGCGCTAAAGAAATTTTAGGCGCAACCGCGACTCTTGAATTCCGTGAAGTCGATAGCAGTGCAGATTTAGCTGCAGCCGCTTCTGGTCGTGCTCCTGCGGGGAGTGAAATCAAGCAAGATCGTGATGGTCGTCCTGTGGTACTTGAGAAGCGCGTTATCTTAGGCGGTTCAAGTATTACTGATGCAAGCTCTAGTGTTGATGAGTATGGTCGTCCACAAGTTAACATCTCGTTAGACAGCGAAGGTGGTAGCAAGATGTCGGCTTTCTCTAAAAAGAACATCGGCAAGCTAATGGCTACCGTGTTTGCTGAGTACAAAGACAGTGGTCGTAAAACACCTGAAGGTCGAGTTATCTTAAGTAAGCACGAAGAGGTGATTAACCAAGCGACAATTCAATCAGCGCTTGGTCGTAACTTCCGTATTACTGGTATCGACTCAACGGCTGAAGCTCATAACTTGGCACTTCTATTGCGTGCGGGTGCTCTGATTGCGCCTATCTCGATTGTAGAAGAACGTACGATTGGTCCATCTATGGGTCAACAAAACATCGATATGGGTATTATGGCGATGGTTTGGGGTATGGCTGCAGTTATGCTATTTACGCTGCTTTACTACCGTAGTTTTGGTCTGATTGCGAACATTGCGCTAATGGCTAACTTGGTGTTGATTATCGGTGTAATGTCGATGATTCCGGGGGCGACTATGACCCTGCCAGGTATTGCTGGTATCGTATTGACGGTCGGTATGGCGGTTGATGCCAACGTTCTGATCTTTGAGCGTATACGTGAAGAGCTTCGAGATGGACGCAGTCCACAACAAGCGATTCACCAAGGTTACGCGAACGCATTTAGCACTATCGCCGATGCCAATATCACCACACTACTAACAGCAATCATTCTATTTGCTGTCGGTACCGGTGCGATTAAAGGTTTCGCGGTAACGTTATCAATTGGTATCTTGACTTCAATGTTTACAGCTATTGTCGGAACACGTTGCATCGTGAACCTGATGTATGGCGGTAAACGCGTTAAGAAACTGTCGATCTAAGGCTAGGAATTAATATGTTTCAGATTCTAAAAGCAGAAAAAATGATCGACTTTATGCGTTGGTCAAAATTTGCCTTTGTATTTTCTATCTTGATGATTGGTACTGCCATCTTTACCTTAACAACGAAATCGTTGAACTGGGGGTTAGATTTTACAGGCGGTACTCTAATTGAAGTCGGTTTTGAGCAACCTGCAAACCTACCCGATATCCGTAGCTCACTAGAGGCTGAAGGCTTCGGAGATGCAACGGTACAGAACTTTGGGTCGGCACGTGAGGTTATGGTTCGCTTACGCCCGCGTGACGGTGTTGCAGGCGAAACGCTTGGTAACCAGATTCTGGCTGCAATTAAAGACGGTACTGGTGAGCAAGTTGAAATGCGCCGTATCGAGTTCGTAGGCCCTAACGTGGGTGATGAACTAACAGAAGCTGGTGGCCTTGCTATCATCGTTTCTCTTATCTGTATATTGATCTACGTATCAGTGCGATTTGAATGGCGTTTGGCAGCGGGTGCGGTATTAGCACTTGCGCACGATGTTATCATCACACTTGGTGTGTTCTCTCTAATGCAAATTGAGGTGGATCTAACCATCGTAGCAGCCTTGCTAACGGTAGTCGGTTACTCCCTCAACGATACCATCGTTGTATTCGACCGTATTCGTGAGAACTTCCGTAAGATGCGTAAAGGTGAAGCGCCTGAAGTACTGAACAACTCAATCACACAAACATTGAGCCGTACATTGATCACTTCTGGTACAACGCTATTCGTAGTTATCGCACTGTTTGTACAGGGCGGTGCTATGATTCACGGCTTCGCAACCGCACTTCTGTTAGGTATTACGGTTGGTACTTACTCTTCTATCTACGTTGCATCAGCACTGGCTATGAAGTTGGGTATTACACGTGAGCACCTAATGCCACCACAAGTGGAAAAAGAAGGTGAAGAGTTTGAAGAAATGCCTTAGGCCTTGGCTTAACAAGTTTCGGTAAACCAAAAAAACCGCTAGGCAACTAGCGGTTTTTTTTACGTCTGCATTTTGTGGGGAAGCTCAATGCAATTTATCGGCTGTACCTAATGTAACTAAGAACCATCCTTCTCGTATCTTTGAATCGCAGGTACAAAAAAGCCTCGCACTAGTAGCGAGGCTTTGGAATTTCTATGTGTCCTTGAAACAGGGAGCGTTAACGTAAGGTCTGAATTACTTCAGCATACCTTCGTTAGCGTTCTCACGAACGTGCTTAAGAATAGACTTAACACCACGTGCGCTTGAAGCAACAACGTTACCAGAAGTCATGTAATCAGTACCGCCAGCAAAGTCAGTCATGATAGCACCAGCTTCACGAGCGATTAGATCGCCAGCAGCTAGATCCCATGGCTTAAGGCCTAGTTCTAGGTAACCATCAACACGGCCAGCTGCTAGGTAACATAGGTCAAGAGCAGGAGAACCTGTACGACGGAAATCAGCACAGTCGATGAATAGACCAGAGATGATCTTCATGAAAGATTCAGAGTGTTGTTTTTGCTTGAATGGGAAACCAGTCGCTAGAACAGTACCTTGAAGGTCTTTTAGTTGAGTAACACGCATACGAGCGTTGTTAAGCTGTGCGCCAGCGCCACGTTGAGCGGTGAATAGCTCATTTAGCATTGGGTCATAAACACAAGCAACTTCTGTACGGCCGTTCATGCGAACTGCGATAGATACAGAGAAATGAGGGAAACCTTTTACAAAGTTGTTGGTGCCATCTAGTGGGTCAACGATCCATTGTACGTCCGAGTCTTTACCTTCAGTTAGGCCTTTCTCTTCAGAAATAATGCTGTGCTCTGGGTAAGATGCTTTGATTGTCTCAATGATCATGTACTCAGCTTCTTCAGCAATGTTAGTAACGTAATCGTTGTTACCTTTCAAAGACGTTTCGATCTTATCTGTTGTTTCTAGAGATTTTGCAATATGGTTGCCAGCTTTACGCGCAGCGCGTATCGCAATGTTTAGCATTGGATGCATATGGTTTTTCCCACAAGATGTTAAAGAACAATTTAAAGCGGCGGCGAGTATACCAAAGTTTCCGTAAAAAGGAAGTGGTTGTTTTTTGAACTCTTGAATTCACATTCCGCGAAGGGCCTGATCATTTTACTTTGCTATGTGTTAATATCTCGCGATTAATTTTAAAGTGGTGTCATATAGCATGTTAGACAATGTAAAAGTCGTTCTGGTCGGTACGTCTCATTCGGGAAATATCGGCTCAGCAGCTCGCGCAATGAAAGTGATGGGGTTGAGTCAATTAGTTCTTGTAGACCCTCAATGTGAAGTTGACGAGCAGACCTTAGCACTGGCTGCTGGTGCTGGTGACATCGCAGAAAACGCGGCCATTGTTTCTACTCTAGAAGAAGCAGTAAAAGACTGTGGTTTGGTTGTAGGCTCAAGTGCTCGTTCTCGTACGCTTGAGTGGCCAATGCTTGAGCCTCGCGAGTGTGGCGAAAAGTTTGCAGTTGAAGGTCAAAAACATCCAGTCGCATTAGTGTTCGGTCGTGAACGTACAGGCTTAACGAATGATGAATTGCAGAAATGTCACTATCACGTATGTATCCCTGCTAACCCAGAGTACAGCTCATTAAACCTAGCGATGGCGGTACAGACTCTGAGCTACGAAGTTCGTGTTGCACACCTTGATATGGTGGCTAGCCAATATCAGCCACAACAACAAGATGAATACCCTCGTCACGAAGAGCTAGAAATGTTCTACGAGCACCTTGAAAAAGTGATCATTGAGACCCAATTTATCTCTAAGGATAAGCCTGGTCAGGTGATGAATAAGCTACGTCGTATGTTCAGCCGAGCACGACCAGAATTGCAAGAAATCAACACTCTACGTGGTATTTTGACTTCAATAGAGAAGAGTAAAAGCGACAAATAAATCCCACATAATATTTAAGGATGAATACTTGACCAATTTAGTCAGTTAAATACTTGACCAATTTAGTCAAGTATGGGAAAATTCCAACCACATAAACAATGTGGATACGGTGTGATATGAAACTTACATCTAAAGGAAGATATGCGGTAACAGCTATGCTAGATGTAGCACTGCATTCGCAAAAAAGCCCGGTTCCTCTGGCTGATATTTCAGAGCGACAAGGCATATCGTTATCTTACTTAGAACAACTGTTTTCTAAGTTACGTAAAGCTGGTTTAGTTGCTAGTGTTCGTGGTCCTGGCGGCGGTTACCGTTTAGGTGCTGAAGCAAGCGACATCGCTGTCGGAACTGTGATTGCCGCAGTGGACGAATCCGTTGATGCAACTAAATGTCACGGTCGAGCAGATTGCCAAGGTGGTAGTCGTTGTTTAACTCATACCCTATGGCGTGATTTAAGCTCCCGAATCAGTAGCTTCTTAAATGACATTACGCTCGGTGAGCTAATGAAAGATAACGAAGTTTTAGAAACTTCTGACCGTCAAGATATCGATCTTGCGGTTAATAATGGTTTTGCACATAAGAATACGAGCACTACAACGATTAGTGCAGCACCTCACGGTGTTAATGCCCGCTCTTAGCGGTCAGTTTTTACATTGGAGTAGAAAATGAAACTGCCTATTTATTTTGACTATTCAGCTACATGCCCAGTCGATCCACGTGTTGCTGAAAAAATGGTTCAGTGTATGACGATTGACGGTAACTTCGGTAACCCTGCATCTCGTTCACACCGTTACGGCTGGCAGGCAGAAGAATCAGTAGATAATGCTCGTGAGCAAATTGCCGATTTACTGAATGCAGATCCACGTGAAATTGTTTTCACATCGGGTGCTACAGAGTCAGATAACCTTGCTATCAAAGGTGCTGCGCACTTTTACGAGAAGAAAGGTAAGCACGTAATCACGTGCAAAACAGAACACAAAGCGGTTCTTGATCCATGTCGCCAACTAGAACGTGAAGGTTTTGAGGTAACTTACCTTGAACCTGAAGCAAACGGCATCATCGATCTAGACAAGCTACAAGCTGCAATGCGCGAAGATACTGTTTTAGTTTCTATCATGCATGTAAATAACGAGATTGGTGTCATCCAAGATATCTCTGCAATCGGCGAACTATGTCGCTCACGTAAGATCGTCTTCCACGTTGATGCGGCTCAGTCTGCGGGTAAAATTCCACTAGACGTACAAGAGATGAAAGTTGACTTAATCTCACTTTCAGCTCACAAAATGTATGGCCCTAAAGGTATCGGTGCACTTTACGTTCGTCGTAAGCCACGTATTCGTCTTGAAGCGCAAATGCACGGCGGCGGTCATGAGCGTGGTTTCCGTTCAGGTACGCTTGCTACTCACCAAATAGTGGGTATGGGCGAAGCTTGTGCTGTTGCTAAGCAAGACATGCAGAAAGATTACGATCACGCATTAGTACTTCGTGAGCGCCTATTGAAAGGGGTTCAAGATCTAGAAGCGGTAACGGTAAACGGTGACCTAGACCAACGTGTACCACACAACCTAAACGTGAGCTTTGCTTTCGTTGAAGGTGAGTCTCTGCTGATGTCTCTAAAAGACCTAGCGGTATCATCAGGTTCAGCGTGTACATCAGCAAGCTTAGAACCTTCATACGTTCTACGTGCTCTTGGTCTAAACGACGAACTAGCACACAGTTCTGTACGTTTCTCATTCGGCCGTTTTACTACGGAAGAAGAAATCGACTACGCGATTGCACAAATTCGTGTAGCGGTAAACAAATTACGCGACATGTCTCCTCTATGGGATATGTATAAAGAAGGGATTGATTTGAACACTGTTGAGTGGGCTCATCACTAATCTCACGGAACTAGAGGATTCGAGGTAACTATCATGGCATATAGCGAAAAAGTAATTGATCACTACGAAAACCCACGTAACGTAGGTTCGTTTGATAAAGAAGACCCAAGTATTGGTAGCGGCATGGTTGGCGCACCAGCTTGTGGTGACGTAATGAAACTGCAAATCAAAGTATCTGCAGAAGGTATTATTGAAGACGCAAAATTCAAAACTTACGGTTGCGGTAGCGCAATCGCTTCTAGCTCACTAGTAACTGAGTGGGTTAAAGGTAAAAGTGTTGATGAAGCAGCGGCTATCAAAAACTCTGAAATTGCAGAAGAGCTAGAGCTACCACCAGTGAAAGTTCACTGTTCAATTCTTGCTGAAGACGCAATCAAAGCAGCTGTTGCGGATTACAAAAAGAAGCGTTAATCGTTTCATTAAGTAATCACGAAAAATAAGCAATATTTGGGAGTATCCTTTGTGCTCCCCCTGAGTTCTCAATTTATATAAAACACAAGGTTGTAGTATGGCCATCACCATGACAGATACGGCAGCAAGCCGAGTTCAAGCTTTCCTAGATAACCGAGGTAAAGGTATCGGGTTACGCTTAGCGGTAAAAACGACTGGCTGTTCGGGTATGGCGTATGTACTAGAATTCGTTGACGAGCTTAACGAAGAAGACGAAGTGTTCGAGCATTCAGGTGTGAAGGTTATCATTGATCCAAAGAGCCTAGTCTACCTAGACGGTACTGAGCTTGATTATGTCAAAGAAGGCCTAAACGAAGGTTTTGAATTCAACAACCCTAATGCCAAAGGCGAATGTGGTTGTGGTGAGAGCTTCAACGTATAAACACTTCGATCGTTAAGCGTTTATTGTGAGCGAAGAATAAAATTAGGCTTTGTTTAAAAAGCCTAAACTTAGGACCACCGTTAAATGAATCATTTCGAATTATTTGGGCTACCACTTCAGTTTCAACTGGATGGTAGCCTTCTTTCTTCTCAGTTTAGAGATCTACAACGCCAATTCCACCCTGATAAATTTGCTACAGCTTCTGAGCGTGATCGCTTATTGGCCGTGCAAAAAGCGGCACAAATCAATGATGCGTATCAGGTGTTGAAGAATCCAATCAGCCGTGCTGAATACCTGTTGATTCAACACGGTGAGGATATTCGCGGCGAGCAGCAAACCATGCAAGATCCATTGTTTCTGATGGAGCAGATGGAGTTGCGTGAAGAGCTTGAAGATATTGCCGACAGTTCTAACCCTGAAGATGCATTATTAGCATTTGAAGGAAAGGTTAGCAAAATGTATAAACAACAATTAAGTGCTATCCAACAAGAACTCGACAGCGAAGCTTGGCTAGATGCAGCAGACCGAGTAAGAAAGCTTAAGTTTATTGCAAAATTAAAGAATGAAATTGAGCTAGTTGAAGATCGTCTGATCGGCTAGTTTGTATAACAAGGACACATCCATGGCACTACTTCAGATAGCAGAACCAGGGCAAAGCGCCGCTCCTCACCAGCACAAGCTTGCTGTGGGTATTGATTTAGGTACAACAAACTCATTGGTTGCGGCAGTGCGCAGTGGTGAGGCGAGCACACTCGTGGACCAACAAGGCCGCAGTATTTTGCCTTCCGTTGTTCACTATCAGTCAGAGTCATACACAACTGGTGATGAAGCGCGTGCAAGTGCACAGACTGATCCTAAAAATACCATTATCTCAGTAAAGCGATTAATCGGTCGTTCACTGTCAGATATTCAACAGCGATACCCATCTCTGCCATATCAATTTGAAGAAAGTGATAATGGTTTGCCTGTGATTCGCACAGAGCAAGGTAACAAGAACCCAATTCAAGTATCTGCAGATATTCTGCGAGCGCTAGGCCAACGTGCTGAGTCCACGTTAGGTGGAGAGCTCTCTGGTGCTGTGATTACCGTTCCTGCGTATTTTGATGATGCACAACGTGCAGGTACTAAAGACGCAGCACAGCTTGCTGGTCTCCATGTTTTACGTCTTTTGAATGAACCAACGGCTGCAGCCATTGCGTACGGATTAGATTCAGGTAGAGAAGGGATCATTGCCGTTTACGACTTAGGTGGTGGTACGTTTGATATCTCTATCTTACGCCTATCGAAAGGCGTCTTTGAAGTACTTGCAACGGGTGGCGACTCTGCATTAGGTGGTGATGATTTTGACCATTTAGTCGCGGAGCACTTTCAAGAGAAAATGGGCTTATCAGTACTAACAGCAGAACAGAATCGTATTCTGCTAGATGCAGCAACAGAAGCGAAGATTGGCTTATCTGAAGCTGAAAGTGTTGATGTTGAAGTGCTTGGTTGGTCTGGTTCATTAACTCGTGAAGAGTTTGAAGAGATCATCAAGCCGCTGGTTAAGAAAACACTGCTTTCGTGCCGTCGTGCACTGAAAGATGCGGAAGTTGACGCGGACGAAGTTCTCGAAGTGGTCATGGTTGGTGGTTCTACTCGCACATTGCTTGTACGTGAAATGGTCGGTGACTTCTTTGGTCGTACACCACTAACCAGCATTAACCCTGATGAAGTGGTTGCGATTGGCGCATCGATTCAAGCGGATATCTTGGTCGGCAATAAGCCTGATTCTGAAATGTTATTACTGGATGTTATCCCGCTTTCCTTAGGTATTGAAACCATGGGCGGTTTGGTTGAAAAAATCATCCCTCGTAATACCACGATCCCTGTGGCTCGCGCACAAGAGTTTACCACGTTCAAAGACGGTCAAACTGCAATGACAGTGCACACCGTGCAAGGTGAACGTGAAATGGTTGACGACTGTCGTTCACTGGCTCGTTTTGCTCTAAAAGGCATTCCCCCAATGACAGCGGGAGCGGCGCACATTCGTGTGACTTACCAAGTGGATGCTGATGGTCTATTATCGGTTACCGCTATGGAGAAGAGCACTGGCGTTCAAGCAGAAATCCAGGTTAAACCTTCTTACGGCCTAAGCGACGACGAAGTGTCTAACATGCTGAAAGACTCGATGACGTTTGCCAAAGAAGACATGCAAGCACGTGCTCTTGCGGAACAACGCGTAGAAGCTGATCGTGTTATCGAAGGCTTGATTGCTGCAATGCAAGCTGATGGTGACGAGCTCCTAGATGAACAAGGGAAACAGCAACTTGTTCAAGCGATTGAAGTGTTGATTGAAGTGCGTAATGGCGACAATGCTGATGCCATTGAACTAGAAATTAAGAATATCGACAAAGCGAGCCAAGACTTTGCTTCTCGTCGTATGGATAAATCAATTCGTGCTGCACTGTCAGGTCAGTCAGTCGATAATATTTAATAGTTAGAGAATAGATAAGCATGCCAAAGATTATTGTTTTACCTCACGAAGAACTATGTCCAGAGGGCGCTGTTTTAGAAGCAAAAACTGGCGAAACGGTTCTTGATGTTGCATTGAAGGCCGGTATTGGTATTGAACACGCGTGTGAAAAGTCATGCGCCTGCACTACATGTCATGTTGTGATTCGCGAAGGCTTCGATTCTTTAGAAGAGAGTGATGACCTAGAAGACGACATGCTGGATAAAGCATGGGGCTTAGAAATGGAATCTCGCCTTGGTTGCCAAGCTAAAATGGCTGATACAGACCTAGTTGTTGAGATTCCAAAGTACACATTGAACCTAGCGTCTGAAGATCACTAAGAACTTCTCTGCAGTTATGGTGGTTTCGCCATGACTGAGATAACGGTTTAACAAAACTGACCTAAAGTATAGATCATAAAGGTGACAGAGCGTCGCTGATAAATATAAGGAAGTGTTATGAGCTTGAAGTGGATTGATTCGCGAGATATCGCAATTGAACTATGTGATTTGTACCCAGATACTGATCCTAAAACGGTACGTTTTACCGATTTACATCAGTGGGTGCTAGACCTTGAAGAGTTTGATGACGAGCCTAATCACTCTAATGAGAAAATCTTAGAGGCGATTATTTTGTGCTGGATGGATGAGATGGACTAAGCCTCTTGTCTGATGATTTGGTCGTGGGTTGGGATCTGTCCAATATAAAACGCAGCCAAGTTAACAATTCTTACTAAAAAAGCGGACCTTATGGTCCGTTTTTTATCAAAATGACATTTTACTTCTACATAATGCTAACATCAGTGCGCTAATAAAAAATAACCGAGCCACTCAAGCAAGGTGGTTCATGACAAGGAGAAATCATGTCTACACAGATGTCTGTATTTTTAA
Organism: Vibrio sp. ECSMB14106; assembly: GCF_000972265.1. Classification (NCBI taxonomy): domain Bacteria; kingdom Pseudomonadati; phylum Pseudomonadota; class Gammaproteobacteria; order Vibrionales; family Vibrionaceae; genus Vibrio; species Vibrio sp. ECSMB14106. The sequence continues at coordinate 36,448 of NZ_LAUM01000009.1, forward strand.
GTCAAGAAGCTGCCCAGCCTCAGTGGGGAGAAAGAGCTATTTTATCGTTCTCTGAAGCGGGATCGACAATTCATATTGGCGAAGGCCACGATTTAGGCGCGGTTCAACGTGCTGGTCGTACGCTTGATGGACAAGGTATTGCATTCGTATCACTTCGTGGTGAAGGTTGGGATCTCGAAAGTGTTTGGGCTTTTTATCAAGGCTACCGTGGACCAAAGAAAAAGAATGCATTGGAGTGGGATGCACTTTCAGAAGCCGACCAAGCTGAACTAGAGGCTCGCATTCGTTCTACTGATTGGACTCGTGACATTATCAACAAAACCGCTGAAGAAGTGGCACCTCGTCAATTAGCGACGATGGCTGCCGAATACATCAAGTCAGTGGCTCCTACGGGCACAGTTAAAGCGAAAATCGTTAAAGACAAAGACCTACTAACCGAAGGTTGGGAAGGCATCTACGCGGTAGGTCGTGGCTCTGAACGCACATCTGCGATGCTTCAACTGGACTTCAACCCAACCGGTGATGAAAACGCGCCGGTATTTGCTTGTTTAGTCGGTAAAGGTATCACTTTCGATTCAGGCGGCTACAGCATTAAGCCTGGTCAATTCATGACTGCAATGAAGGCTGACATGGGCGGCGCGGCAACCATTACGGGTGGTCTAGGCCTTGCGATTGAGCGTGGCTTAAACAAGCGTATCAAACTTATCTTATGCTGTGCAGAGAATATGATCTCTGGCCGTGCGTTGAAGCTTGGTGACATCATTACCTACAAAAATGGTAAGACGGTTGAGATCATGAATACTGATGCGGAAGGCCGCTTGGTTCTTGCTGATGGTTTGATGTACGCAAGTGCACAAAACCCAGAGCTGATCATCGACTGCGCAACACTAACCGGTGCGGCTAAAAACGCATTAGGTAACGACTACCACGCGCTATTAAGCTTCGATGATGAGCTGTCTCATCAAGCACTAACGGCGGCAAACCAAGAGAAAGAGGGCCTTTGGCCACTACCTCTTGCTGATTTCCACCGTGGTATGTTGCCTTCTAACTTTGCTGATCTCTCAAACATAAGCTCAGGGGATTACTCTCCGGGTGCAAGTACAGCAGCTGCGTTCCTTTCTTACTTTGTTGATGACTACAAAAAAGGTTGGATTCATATGGACTGCGCGGGTACTTACCGTAAGTCTGCAAGTGATAAATGGTCGGCAGGTGCGACTGGTATGGGTGTCCGTACTCTGGCTCGTCTTCTTATCGACCAAGCAAAATAATAATAAGAGTGTGCGGTATTTAATGCCGCTTATTCATAACACTAAGATCGAATGATCTCAGTACTTTCAGTATTTAATAACAAAAAATGAAGTGAAGGAATCCCTATGGCTCTAGAAAGAACGTTCTCAATTGTTAAGCCTGATGCAGTTAAGCGTAACCTTGTTGGTGAAATCTACCACCGTATCGAGAAAGCAGGTCTAGAAATTATTGCTGCTAAAATGGTTCGTCTAACTGAAGAGCAAGCGAGTGGCTTCTACGCAGAACATGAAGGTAAAGAGTTCTTTGGACCACTTAAAGAGTTCATGACTTCTGGCCCTATTATGGTTCAAGTGCTTGAAGGCGAAAACGCGATCGCTCGTTACCGTGAACTTATGGGAAAAACTAACCCAGAACAAGCGGCTTGCGGTACTATCCGTGCTGACTACGCAATCAGCATGCGTTACAACTCAGTACACGGCAGCGACAGCCCCGAGTCTGCAGCTCGCGAAATCGAATTCTTCTTCCCAGAATCTGAAATTTGCCCGCGTCCTGCTGAGTAAGCAGACAACAGTAAGTATCAATAAAGGCTTCACTTCGGTGAAGCCTTTTTTGTAAGTGGTTTTACGTTACTCCCGAAACTACGAAGAAGTGCAGTCGGGAATATTTTCTTTAAATTGGGTAATCTCAGGCCAATAAATTAAATTGTTCAAGTTTTAATCGCTTAAGTTTGAATGTCTTAATAAACACAGGGTTTTACAATGCTTGTTGAAGTTGCGTAAAGCCTGTACAATTCGCGCCCTTAATTATTGTTCCGTCATTGAGAGGCATCATGACCACAGCTAAAGTCAATCTACTCGATTTTGATCGTAAAGGTCTTCGTCAATTTTTCGCAGAAGAACTGAATGAGAAAGCGTTTCGAGCAGAGCAGGTGATGAAGTGGATTTATCATTTCGGTGTTGATGACTTCGAAAAAATGAACAACATCAACAAAAAGTTACGTGAAAAACTTGAGCGTCGTTGTGAGATTGTTGCACCAGTTGTTTCAGAAGCTCAACACTCTTCAGACGGCACAATTAAATGGGCAATGAGCGTTGGCGATCAAGATGTTGAAACCGTATACATCCCAGATGGTGACCGTGCGACGTTATGTGTATCGTCTCAAGTTGGTTGTGCGCTTGAATGTAAATTCTGTTCTACTGCTCAACAAGGCTTTAACCGTAACTTAAAAGTTTCAGAGATCGTTGGCCAAATCTGGCGTGCATCTCGTGAAATAGGCCTCGAGAAAGAAACTGGCCGTCGCCCAATTACTAACGTCGTAATGATGGGGATGGGTGAGCCACTGCTAAACATGAAGAACCTAATGCCGTCATTAGAAATCATGCTTGATGATCTAGGTTTCGCACTGTCTAAGCGTCGTGTAACCGTATCAACTTCTGGTGTTGTTTCTGGCCTTGACCAAATGACAGATAACATTGATGTTGCGTTGGCTATCTCTCTACACGCGCCAAACGATGCACTACGTAGCCAGATCATGCCGATTAATGATCGTTGGGATATTCAAGATTTCCTAGCGTCTGTTCGTCGTTACATTGCTTCTTCAAATGCTAACCGCGGTAAAGTAACGGTTGAGTACGTTTTATTGGATCATGTGAATGATGATATGGACCATGCTCGTGAGCTTGCAGAGTTAATGAAAGACACGCCGTGTAAGGTTAATTTAATTCCATTTAACCCTTACCCGGGATCGCCTTATAAGAAGCCAAGCAACTCTCGTATTGATCGCTTCCAAAAAACATTAATGGAATACAATTATACCGTAACCGTTCGTAAAACTCGTGGTGATGACATTGATGCCGCATGTGGGCAGTTAGTGGGTGATGTGATTGATAGAACCAAGCGCACTAAAATGATCAAAGCCGCATCAGAAGCGAACTTGATTGCAGGTGGTGTGATTGAAGTAAAAGCGGTATAAAAGATAGTTGAACTTAAACAAGCCAGAAGCATTACTTCTGGCTTGTTGCTTTTCAGGGGGAGAGGTTTTGTCATTTTGAGCTTCTTCTCTGTACTTTCTTACACTTTTCGTCAAATTTTGGACAAAAGCATGAGCTGACGGTAAATTTTGTTTAAAGTGTTTTTGCCTTGCAATGGCATTAGCTTATGATTAAATAACCTTAAATTAATTTAAGTGCTCGCTTGTTACTAATCATCAATATGTCTATTTAGGTTGGCTACTTGATAAACTAGCTTCCTGAGAGGATCATTCATAATATTATGAGTGATGTTCGTCTTTAAGGGTTGATGATTTAGGTAACAAGACAAATTTCACATAAAGTGGGTTGCTAGATTGAGCTTAAACGATAATAAAAATGCTCTCATCAACCTGCGATAATCTTTAGAAGTTCACTTTTTATGAACACAGAACACGATACAAAAACACAAGAAACCGTTGCTCCAGCTTTGGAGGCGGGGACGCTTCTCAAAAATAAACGCGAGTCTCTTGGTCTTACACAAAAACAGATCTCTGATCGCTTAAAGCTTCGCGTTACTTTGATACAACAAATCGAAGAAAACCAATTTGAGTCAGATCAAGTGGCGACTTTCATGCGTGGTTACATTCGCTCATACGCGAAATACGTCAACCTTGATGAAAAAGTTGTACTGAGCGCACTTCACCATGCAGGTGATGCTCAACATCAAGAACAAGAAATGTTGAGCTTTTCTCGTAAAACAAAAACCGAGAAGCACAACAGTCGCATTATGTTGCTGACTTGGAGTATCTTCGCTGTTATTGCTGGTATCTCTTCATTGTGGTGGTGGCAGAATCAACAACAAGACACTTTATCTCAATCTCTGGTCAATGCTGAGAGCCCAGAAGAGCTGGTGGTTGAAGAGCCGCTTACTCCTGAGTTAGATTCATTAGCCGTTATCGAAAGTGTTGATGTTCTTACCGTGGTTAGTGCTGCTGAATCTTCAGATACAGTCACGCAAGTTGAAGAAACCCAAGCAGCTGCAGAGGTTGACTCTGTTGTTGCTGAACCAGAAGCTGTAACTCCCGAATCTGTAGCTAATCAGCTCGTTATGCAATTTTCTGCTGATTGTTGGATTCAAGTAAAAGATGCGGCAGGCAAGACTTTGTCTACCGGTATCAAAAAAGCAGGTCAGACACTCAATCTTTCAGGAACGGCGCCATACAAAGTGATTCTAGGTGCACCTGAGGGCGTATCGATGACATTTGCAAGTGAACCTGTCGACCTTTCTGGGTATACTTCAGGCAAAGTAGCTAGAATAACCTTACCTTAGAGTTAATATGCAACACGAATCTCCTATTATTCGTCGCAAATCAACCCGTATTTATGTGGGTGATGTGCCGATCGGTGATGGTGCGCCAATTGCTGTGCAATCCATGACCAACACAAGAACAACTGATGTAGCCGCGACCGTGGCTCAAATTCGAGCTTTGGAAAAAGTTGGCGCTGATATCGTTCGCGTATCTGTACCAACTATGGATGCCGCTGAAGCGTTTAAGCTAATTAAGCAGCAAGTTTCTATTCCTTTGGTTGCTGATATCCATTTTGATTATCGTATTGCCCTTAAAGTGGCAGAATATGGCGTAGATTGTCTGCGTATCAACCCCGGTAATATCGGTAACGAAAGCCGTATCCGCTCTGTTGTGGATTGCGCTCGCGATATGAATATTCCGATTCGTATTGGTGTTAACGGCGGCTCTCTTGAAAAAGAGATCCAAGAGAAATACACAGAGCCTACAGCAGAAGCGCTTGTTGAATCCGCGATGCGTCATGTAGATATCCTAGACCGTCTGAACTTTGATCAGTTTAAAGTCAGCGTTAAGGCCTCGGATGTATTCTTAGCCGTCGGTTCTTATCGCTTGCTTGCCAAACAGATTGACCAACCACTTCATCTTGGTATTACCGAAGCGGGCGGTGCTCGTGCTGGTTCTGTGAAATCAGCCGTCGGTTTAGGTATGTTATTGTCTGAAGGTATCGGCGATACGCTGCGTATCTCACTCGCGGCGGATCCTGTTGAAGAGATAAAAGTCGGCTTTGATATTCTTAAATCTTTGCGCATTCGTTCGCGTGGCATCAACTTTATTGCGTGCCCGAGTTGTTCTCGCCAAGAGTTCGATGTTATTAACACCGTTAACGCTCTTGAAGAGCGCTTAGAAGACGTTATTACCCCAATGGATGTATCAATCATCGGTTGTGTGGTTAACGGCCCAGGTGAAGCCGAAGTGTCTCATTTAGGTCTAGCGGGTAGTGCACGTAAGAGTGCCTTCTATGAAGACGGTAAGCGTCAGAAAGAGCGTTTTGACAACGATGACCTTGTCGACAAGCTTGAAGCGAAGATCCGAGCAAAAGCATCGGTGCTTGATAAAGCAAATCGCATTGATGTAGAAAATTTAGAAGATTAATACAACACGATGAGGTGTGATTGTCTATTCGCACTAACATCTGGTCGTGAGAAATTACGGAATAAATACTGTGGCTAAAAATATTCAAGCAATTCGAGGCATGAACGACTGCCTTCCAACTCAATCACCACTGTGGCAAAAAGTAGAAAGCGCAGTTAAAAACGTGGTGAGCGCATACGGTTACAACGAAGTACGTATGCCTATCGTTGAAGAAACAAACCTATTTAGCCGTGCAGTTGGTGAAGAGACAGACGTTGTTTCTAAAGAGATGTACACCTTTGACGACCGCAATGGCGATAGCCTAACGCTGCGTCCAGAAGGCACAGCAGGTTGTGTACGTTCATGTATTCAAAATAGCCTTATCAACCGTGATGAACAGCGCCTATGGTACATGGGCCCTATGTTCCGTCACGAGCGTCCTCAAAAAGGTCGTTACCGTCAATTCCACCAATGTGGTGTTGAAGTGTTTGGCCTAGACGGTCCAGACGTTGACGCAGAACTTATCATGATGACAGCACGTCTATGGCGTGAGCTAGGCATCGATAAGCACGTTCGCCTAGAGCTGAACTCAATCGGTTCTCAAGAAGATCGCGTAAGCTACCGCACTGCGTTAGTGGCTTTCCTTGAGCAACATATTGATGTGCTTGACGAAGACTGCAAACGTCGTATGCATACTAACCCTCTACGTGTACTAGATACTAAGAACCCTGATGTTCAAGCTATCTTAGGTGACGCACCTCGACTATCTGAATATCTAGGTGAAGAATCGAAGCAACATTTTGCTGGTTTGTGTGAACTTCTTGACGCTGTTGGTATCGAATACCAAGTTAATGAGCGTCTAGTACGTGGTTTAGATTACTACAACCGTACCGTATTTGAGTGGATCACCGACAGCCTTGGTGCACAAGGTACTGTATGTGGTGGTGGTCGCTACGATGGTCTTGTTGAGCAACTAGGCGGCAAAGCAACTAATGCGGTTGGTTTTGCAATGGGTCTAGAGCGTTTGGTTCTGATGATGGAAACGCTAGAACTAACAGAAGTTCGCCGTAGCGTTGACGTATACATGGTTGCTGCTGGTGAAGGTACAATGATCGCGGGCATGCAGTTAGCGAATCAATTACGCGACAACCTAGAAGGTGTACGCGTGATGAACCATTTCGGTGGCGGTAACTTCAAGAAGCAATTCAAGCGTGCTGACAAAGTAGGTGCTGTTGTGGCACTCGTGCTTGGTGAGAACGAAGTTGCTGACAATACTGTCGTGCTAAAAGATTTGGTTGGCGGCGTGCAAGAAACCGTGTCTCAAACGGAAGTTGCAGAGAAAGTGGCTGCGCTAATCTAAACCATTGAGCAAACGCTCATAATGAATACTAACGTCAGCACTATGCTGGCGTTTAAAGAATTAAAGAGGACAGGAAGTGGAACTTTACGATAGCGAAGAGCAACAAGTTGAAGCCATTAAAGATTGGTGGAAAGAGAACGGTAAGGCCGTAATCTTTGGTGCAGTTATTGGTTTAGGTGGTCTATTTGGTTGGCGCTATTACCAAGATTCAGTCGTCGAAGCGCGTGAAGCTGCTTCGGAAAGCTACACTTCTGTAATTTCAGCGCTTGATGCTAAAGGCGTTGCGGCTCAATCTGATATTCAAGCTTTCATCGACGCAAACAAAGACGCTGAGTACTCAGTACTTGCTGCAATGCAACTTGCAAAAGCACAAGTACAAGCAGGTGAGCTTTCAGGTGCGCTTGAACAGCTTGAGTGGGCAAAATCGGCAACGAAGGATGCGGCACTTGAACCTCTGCTTACTTACCGTATTGCACGCATTAAAGCTGAGCAAGGTGAATTTGACGCAGCACTGACTGAGCTTGCTGCAATGACAGACGAATCTTGGAAAGGCCGTGTTGCGGAACTGCGTGGTGATATCTCACTTCGTAAAGGCGACACTGACGCAGCATATAGTGCTTATACAGAAGCACAGCAAGCTGTTGATGCGAGCCAAACGCTTCAAATCAAACTTGACGACCTAGCTAAATAAGGCGCTTTGAATGAAGAAGATGTTTCCAAAAGCGGCGTTGTATGCGATTGCTCTTGGCCTATTAGCTGGCTGTGCGGGTGAAGAAGACACCGTAATTATGGCGCCAGTACCAACAGTAAATAGCGAGTTCACTCCCAAACAGGAGTGGTCTACGTCGGTTGGTGATGGTGTTGGTCACTACTTTTCCAAATTGACGCCAGAGCTTGCTTACGACAAAGTGTTTGTCGCGAGCCGTGACGGTATTGTCAAAGCGCTAGCCCCCGAAACGGGGGAAAAGTTGTGGGAAAATGATCTTGAAAAAGAAGTGATCGCACGCTTATCTGGTGGCCTAACAGCAGCTTACGGCAAAGTGTTCTTAGGTTCTGAAAATGGCGAAGTGATCGCGTTAGACGAATCGACCGGTGAAGAGCTATGGCGTGTGTCAGTGAATGGTGAGGTGCTTGCATCACCTGTGACTGAAAACAACATGGTTATTGTGCATACCAGTCGGGGCATGTTGATCGCGTTAGATCAAGACAAGGGTGATCAAAAGTGGGCCATCAGCACTGAAGTACCAAGCCTAACACTACGTGGTGATAGCACACCAGTAGCGGTTTCTGGTGGTGTATTCTGGGGCACCGCAAATGGTCGTCTAGCAGCTGCTATCGTGGACCGTGGTCAGCTTATTTGGCAACAGCCAGTCGGCACGCCAAAAGGTGCAACCGAAATCGATCGTTTAGTAGATGTTGATGCATCTCCGGTTGTTCTTGGAGGCACCCTGTATACAGTGGGTATCAATGGTCAGCTAATCGCTATCGATCTCCGCTCTGGCAAGCCCGTTTGGAAACGTAACTACTCGTCAGCGATAGACTTAGCGAGTGATGGCAGTCGTTTGTTTGTGGTTACAGACAAAGATCATGTGGTTGCGGTTGATGCTCGTAGTGGTACTGAACTTTGGAGCACTCCATTGTTAGAAAACCGTCTACTAACGGCTCCTGCTATTATTAACGGTTATGTAGTTGTCGGTGATACGGAAGGTTACCTGCACTGGTTGGATCGTTCATCTGGTGAATTTGTTGCTCAACAGCTAGTCGATGATAGCGGCTTTGCGGTTGCACCAATTGAAATGCCTGAAGGCTACTTAGTGACGACTCGCAATGGCGATGTAAAGAAACTAACGATTAGCAAATAAAAGCGTGATATAATTCACAATCGGCTCCTGGTTGGTAACAGCTAGGAGCCGTTTTGTTGTTATAAATTAATAAACCATGTGGTTATAGGTAAGAGTTTAAACTTGCGAACAAGAGTTTACCTATAACTACATTTAGAGAAGAAATTGTAGAGGTTGTTATGGTACCTGTTGTTGCTCTAGTAGGGCGTCCGAACGTAGGTAAATCTACGTTATTTAACCGATTGACTCGAACTCGTGATGCATTGGTTGCGGATTTTCCTGGCTTAACGCGTGACCGTAAATATGGCCATGCTCATTTTAGTGAGCATGAGTTTATTGTTATCGACACTGGTGGTATCGACGGTACTGAAGATGGTGTTGAAACTAAAATGGCTGAACAGTCGCTAGCGGCGATTGACGAGGCTGATGTTGTCCTATTTATGGTAGATGGCCGTGCGGGCCTAACACCTTCAGATGTGGCAATTGCTAAGCACCTTCGTCAGCTAGAAAAGCCTTCAATGCTAGTAGTAAACAAGGTGGATGGTATCGACCCTGATGCTGCAAGTGCTGACTTTTGGCAACTAGGCGTAGAAGACATGTACCAAATCGCGGCAGCGCACGGTCGTGGTGTAACAGCGCTGATTGACCTTGCTCTTAACCCATTCGCAGAAGCGCTAAAAGCTGAGAATGGTGAAGTAAGCGATTTAACAGAGTTTGAAGACGAAGAAGAAGAGCAAGTTGATTTCACTGAAGAAGAGGCTGAAGAAGAGTTCCAGCGCCTTCAAGATCAACCAATTAAGTTAGCGATCATTGGTCGTCCTAACGTAGGTAAATCAACACTCACCAACCGTATTCTTGGTGAAGAGCGCGTAGTTGTTTATGATATGCCAGGTACAACTCGCGATTCTATTTATATTCCAATGCAGCGTGATGAGCGTGAATACGTTCTAATTGATACTGCGGGTGTTCGTCGTCGTAAAAACATCAATGAAACCGTAGAAAAGTTCTCTGTAGTAAAAACATTGAAAGCGATTGAAGATGCTAACGTTGTATTGCTGCTTATTGATGCCCGTGAAAATATCTCGGATCAAGATCTAAGCTTGTTAGGCTTTGCATTGAACGCGGGTCGTTCAATCGTGATTGCAGTAAACAAATGGGATGGCCTAGATAGCGACGTTAAAGATCGCGTTAAGAAAGAGCTAGACCGTCGTTTAGGTTTCGTCGATTTCGCACGTATTCACTTTATTTCTGCACTTCACGGTACAGGAGTTGGTCACTTGTTTGAGTCTGTTCAAGAGGCTTACAAGTCAGCGACGACTCGTGTTGGTACTTCTGTTCTAACTCGTATCATGAAAATGGCGACTGATGATCACCAACCGCCGATGGTTCGTGGCCGTCGCGTGAAACTGAAATACGCGCACGCTGGTGGCTATAACCCACCGATTATCGTTATCCACGGTAACCAAGTACGTAACTTGCCAGATTCATACAAGCGATTCTTGATGAACTACTACCGTCGTTCACTAGAGATTATGGGTACACCAATTCGCATTCAATTCCAGAACAGCGAGAACCCATTTGAGGCTAAGACAAACAAGCTAACAGTCTCTCAAGAACGTAAACGTAAGCGTATGATGAGCATGATGAAAGGTCGTAAGTAGCTCTTTCTAATAAATTTGATACCCGAGCCTGTCTCGGGTATTTTTTTAAGCAAAATTTACGTTAATCCATAATTAGTTCCTCTGTATCGCTATGGATTAACGAACCAGATTAGATTCCAGAAGAAGAACGATATGACAACTAGCGATTTGATCACACAAGCTGAAGTAATCACACCAACCATCACTCAATTTTGCCATCAGATTTGGCAGCTCAACGCAAAGGCGCTGCACGTTGAAAGTGACGACAGCAAAACTTACCTGATCACCGACGTAACACCTTTCCACCCAGTGAGTCATATTTGGCCCGATCACCCGGCAGACCAAGGCTTTGTCACTGTTGATGATGACGTGCAATATCCAGTTGAAGATTGCCTTGTGGGAGCAATAGAACAATCTACTGGAAAACTTTGTATCGCAGCAGATATTCCTGTTAAGCGTGATGCTGAAGGCTGGGTATTTGTTGTTGTCCATCAGTTATCGGCATCAGCTTCTATGATTAATATTCACGACGAAATCGTGTTGTCGGTTGATAAAGAGTACCAATCCAGCCTTAGCCGAGGTCACAGCGCAGGTCACATTGCTTCCTTAGCGCTGAATAAAGTATTAGCAGAGAGTTACTGGCGCAAAGATGCCGACAGAAAAGATCCGCTCGGCAGCTATGACTTTAATAGTTACGCTCAAATGACGAGCTTTGTGACTCAAGAGTTGTGTACCGACAAGTATCGCTTGGGTAAAACTCTGAAGAAACGGGGCTTGAACGTTGCAGACCTGCTAGCAAACCTTGATGGCATTGAAACTGATATCAATCAGATGATTTCTGGCTGGCTTGCAGAGCCGACGCCAGTAGCAATGAGACTGGAAGGCGAGGCATTAACAGACTCTCGTTACTGGGAGTGGCAGTTGGATGCTGATACTTTAGTGTCTATACCGTGTGGTGGCACTCACATTGAGAATACGTCAGAGCTTAAGGCATTGTCCGTTAAGTTAACCCAGTTAGATGACCAGCACATTGAAATGCTGACGCATGTAATTCGATGATTCAGATTACAGATCGAAATCACTTATGCTGTTTTATTTATTTTTAAATGTCACCTTCAATATAAATGACTATTTAAAATTGAAATGCAGCACATGTAACTTATGCTTTCGGTGTGTGGTGATATAAATATTCTTTTTAGGGTAGATCGCTGATCAAAACAGATAAAGCAAAAGATCAACCTATGATCTTCGGTTTTCTGTCGTACTCATTTAGTCTGCCAATAGCAACTAATACGATCTTGCACAAGAACTATCTGCGCCAAAATATATAATTGAAAGCACTGACGAATGACGCAACAATCTGTCTTAGAAGCCTATCGAGAATTAAAGAGTTTGTTTCGAAAGCTACATAAGCTTCATCAGTAGTAGATTATAAAAATAGTAGTAAATTAGGAAGTGCTAATGAGTGAAAATATCTGCCCTAAATGCCAATCTGAGCTCGCTTGGGATGGCAAGTATCACTGTGAAAGTTGTCAGGCTCACTTTACTAAAGTTGGGTTTTGCCCTGAGTGCAGCAGCCAACTTGAGAAGCTTCAAGCCTGTGGCGCGGCGAGCTATTTTTGCAACGGTGATTGCAACGAGTTGAAATCAAAGTCGAGAGTAAAATTCGAATTTCAACCAGCGGAATAGCCTTAAATTCATGGTTTGAACGACTATCGGTAATGTTATACCAGAGACTCAATACTAAAGTGTTGGGTCTTTTTTGTATCTGAAGAACAGGAATGTGTCATCTTGGTTCATTCCCACCGTCACTGCACCAGCATGAAACATAGTTACATAATTACTATGCACATTATTGGTGTGATTTGTTTTTAAATTCTATTAATACAATAAGTTATAAATTTATTGACCAAATTTTAAGTTTGGCACTCTTTTTGTAACTCTGTAATTGGATAACAAAAATACAATTATGGAGTAACAATCATGAACAAGGTGTTCAATTTATCGCTAGCTGCACTGTGTACAACACTTTCATTTTCTTCTGCATCAGTACTTGCGGCTGACGAGACCATCAAGGTCGGTGTTCTACACTCACTCTCTGGCACCATGGCGATCAGTGAGACAACGCTAAAAGATACCGTGCTAATGCTCATCGAAGAGCAGAACAAAAAGGGCGGTTTGCTTGGTAAGAAGCTAGAACCTGTCGTGGTTGACCCTGCGTCAAACTGGCCGCTATTTGCTGAGAAAGCGCGTGAGCTTATCGAAAAAGAGAAAGTGGATGTGGTGTTCGGTGGTTGGACATCGGTATCACGTAAATCGATGTTGCCTGTCTTTGAAGAACTCAACAGCATCCTTTTCTACCCAGTACAGTATGAAGGTGAAGAGTCTTCTAAAAACGTTTTCTACACCGGTGCCGCGCCAAACCAACAAGCGATCCCAGCAGTGGATTACTTGATGGAAGAGCTTGAAGTTGAACGTTGGGTACTTGCAGGTACCGATTACGTTTATCCACGTACCACCAATAAGATCTTAGAGGCCTACCTAAAAGATAAAGGTGTCGCCGAAGAAGACATCATGATCAACTACACACCGTTTGGTCATTCTGATTGGCAATCTATTGTTTCAGATATCAAAAAGTTCGGCGAAGCCGGTAAGAAAACCGCAGTGGTTTCTACTGTCAACGGCGATGCGAACGTTCCTTTCTATAAAGAGTTAGGCGCTCAAGGCATTTCATCTGAAGACATCCCAGTTATTGCATTCTCTGTCGGTGAAGAAGAACTGTCAGGTATGGACACTGAACCACTGGTAGGTCACCTAGCGGCATGGAACTACTTCATGAGTGTTGATACCGAAGCCAATGAAGAGTTCGTTGAAACGTGGCAGTCGTTCATCAAGAGTGAAAAGCGTGTCACCAATGACCCAATGGAAGCGCACTATGTTGGCTTCAATATGTGGGCTCAAGCGGTCACTAATGCGGGCACAACCGATCCTGAATCTGTGCAAGATGCCTTGATTGGCGTGTCTGTACCTAACCTTTCTGGCGGCTACTCTACCATGCTGCCAAACCACCACATTACTAAACCAGTCCTGATCGGTGAAATCCAAGACGATGGTCAATTCGATATCGTTTGGGAAACCACTGGACTAGTGGCGGGTGATGCTTGGTCGAGTTACTTACCTGAATCGGCAAAACTGTTCTCTAGCTGGTCGAAGCCATTCTCATGTGGTGCGTTTAACGTCGAAACCAAGAAGTGTTCTGGCGGTAACTAGATCGTCAATTCAGGAATATTGAGCCTTCCGGTTTGGGAAGAACGCGTCTGTTTAACGGGCGAAGCGAACGGAAGGCTCATCGTTTCAGGTAACAACCACTATCCACACATCCTCCAAGTAAAAATAACAATATCTAACTTGGTTGGTTAAGGAAGCAGGGATGAAAAACGTATTAAACGTATTTAAAGCGCTGTTGCTCATGGCAGTCAGTGCTCAGTTGGCTTTTGCTGGAATAACGGATGAAGCTAGCTTTACCAAGGCGCTAGTTGGTAAGAAAACATCGGATAAAGAATTGGCTATCGATTGGGTGATTGAGGCACAGACGGGAGACATGTCGAAACCTATTTTGGATGGCTGGTTAAACGGAGATCTTTACTACTTTAATGAGAAACAGAGCGAGCAGTACAAACAGCTCTACCTCATTCAAAGTATCAAAACAGCGACGTCAGCTCTGTCTGTATGGGATGATTCAACGCTGAATATCGAGAATGCGAGACAGTTTAAAAAGGTTCGCGTGAATAACAAACTTCGCGGGATCTTGCGCGGGGAAATCGCCTCGATTGGACTGAACAGCAGTAATCCTGATGTGCGCTATAAAGCGGTTCTGGATCTGTTAGGTACCAAAGACGCTGATATCATCGAACGCATCGCTGAACTCAGAACCAACGAATCAGATAGCAAAGTGGCAGAGCTGATGGATCTCTCATTGGCTATTTATACCGCCCTTGATCAAAGCGTAACCATTGAAGACCGAGTCACGTCGATTGAGCGAATCGGTGACTTCAAACATTCGGTGGTACTCAAAACCTTGAATCAACTGCTCAACAGCGAACAAGATCCAAAAGTCTTGGCAGCGGCAGAGCGTGCGATGGACGATTATCAACAAAGCCAATCACTCTATTCGGGTGTGGAAACGGTATTCTTCGGCTTGAGCTTAGGTTCGGTATTGGTGCTGGCGGGCATTGGCTTAGCGATTACCTTTGGTGTGATGGGCGTTATCAACATGGCTCATGGCGAGCTGATCATGATTGGCGCTTATACCACCTATGTATTGCAGTTGTTGATGCCGAATCATGTTGGCCTAGCACTGATACTTTCCATTCCAGCGGCATTCATTGTATCCGGATTAGTGGGCATTGCGATTGAGCGAAGTGTGATTCGTCATCTTTATGGTCGCCCATTGGAAACCTTACTCGCCACCTTTGGTATTAGCTTGATCTTGCAGCAAGCTGTTCGTTCTATTTTCTCTCCTTTGAACCGCTCAGTGAGCACGCCTGAATGGATGTCTGGCGCACTTCAATTAAACCCAATGTTATCTCTGACCTACAACCGACTTTATATCATCTTGTTCTGTGGTTTGGTGTTTATGGGCTTATTAATGGTTCTGAAAAAGACACCACTAGGCTTACAGGTTCGTGCGGTTTCTCAAAACCGTGGCATGGCGCGTGCGATGGGTATTCGTTCTGAGCGAGTTGATGCGATGACCTTCGGGTTAGGTTCTGGTGTGGCGGGTGTCGCAGGCGTGGCACTTTCTCAACTGACCAACGTTGGCCCTAATATGGGACAGGCTTACATCATCGACTCATTCATGGTGGTGGTATTCGGCGGTGTTGGCAACCTATGGGGCACGCTAGTCGCAGGTTTAAGCCTTGGTCTGTTCAATAAGATTTTAGAACCATGGGCTGGTGCGGTTCTCGCTAAGATTCTGGTACTGGTTTTCATCATTCTATTTATTCAAAAACGCCCACGCGGACTGTTCCCGCAACGTGGTCGTGCGGCTGAAGGTTAAGGACAACATCATGCAGTCAAAATCATTTGTACTTTCGGCAATGCGAGGTGACAAAGGTGGCCAACTGACCATCCTCGCCATTCTTGCGGCCGTCATTCTTATCCCACTGGCTAACACCATGTTACCAAGTGGGCACCCGCTCCATGTCGAGACTTTCACTATCTCACTAATGGGTAAATACCTGAGCTACGCAATGTTGGCGTTGGCGCTCGATCTTGTGTGGGGCTATCTCGGAATATTGAGCCTCGGCCACGGTGCTTTCTTTGCGCTTGGTGGTTATGCGATGGGCATGTACTTGATGCGCCAGATTGGTGACCGTGGGGTTTATGGTGATCCAGTCTTACCAGATTTCATGGTGTTCCTTGATTGGTCGGCGTTGCCGTGGTTTTGGCAGGGCTTTGATCAGTTTTGGTTCGCCTGTTTGATGGTGGTGTTAGTGCCGGGCGCGTTGGCTTACTTGTTCGGTTATTTAGCTTTCCGCTCTCGTGTGTCCGGGGTGTATCTTTCTATCATGACTCAGGCATTAACTTACGCATTGATGCTGGCATTTTTCCGCAACGAGATGGGCTTTGGTGGCAATAACGGGCTGACGGATTTCAAAGACATCATTGGCCTGAGCTTGCAGAGTGACGCGGTCAAGATAGGTCTGTTTGTCGCGACAGGTATTGCGCTAATCCTCAGCTATATTGCGTGTCGCATGGTGGTGACCAGTCGATTAGGCCTTGTGGCATTAGCGATTCGTGATACGGAATCACGCACTCGCTTTATGGGCTACGACGTCGATGGCATCAAGCTGTGGGTGTTCGTTCTTTCAGCGGTTATCGCGGGTATTGCTGGGGCTTTATATGTGCCTCAAGTTGGCATCATTAACCCGGGAGAGTTTGCACCGCTTAACTCGATTGAGATTGTAGTTTGGGTTGCCTTAGGCGGTCGTGCCACTCTGTTTGGTGCAATCGTTGGTGCGCTGATCATCAACTACGCGAAGAGCTGGTTTACGGTTGAGTTTCCAGAGGTGTGGTTATTTGCTCTCGGTGGACTATTCGTTCTTTCAACCATGTACTTCCCACAAGGTGTGATTGGCTTTGTCAGTGAAAAGTGGCAACAGCTACGCAAGGCATCGAACTCAAAAGGCGAGGAGCAAGGTAAGGATGATCAGCACAAGGCCAAGGAGGTGATCGCATGACCACATTTAATAACGTAAAGGAATCCGTTCAGGCGTTCACTCGTCGAGACGAAGTCTTTGATTACCTCAAACCCGATGTTCATCCTGCCATCGATACTCGTCATAACGTGCTGTTGTATGTCGAAGGCGTCAATAAAAGCTTCGATGGTTTCCAAGCGATAAATGACCTCAACCTCTATATCAAAGAGGGCGAACTGCGCTGCATCATCGGCCCTAATGGGGCAGGTAAAACCACCATGATGGACATCATCACAGGTAAAACTAAGCCGGACACTGGCGAGGTGTGGTTGGGTTCGAACATCAACTTATTGAAGATGAATGAAGCCGAAATTGCCAATGCAGGCGTCGGGCGTAAATTCCAAAAACCGACTGTGATTGAATGTTTAACCGTGTGGCAGAACCTTGAATTAGCCATGGCAGGTGATCGTTCTGTGTGGGCGACGTTCACAGCTGTGATGTCTGGCGAGCAGAAAGACAAATTGACCTCGGTACTTGAGCTGATTCACCTAAAAGACGAAGCGGCGAATTTGGCGGGTAACCTGTCTCATGGGCAAAAGCAGTGGTTAGAGATCGGCATGTTATTGATGCAAAACCCCAAGCTGTTACTGGTGGATGAACCTGTGGCGGGCATGACTCACCAAGAGATGGATCGTACATCGGAGTTACTTAACTCACTGGCAGGCAAACACTCGGTGGTCGTGGTTGAACACGATATGGATTTCGTTCGTTCTATCGCAAGCCATGTCACCGTGCTTCATCAAGGTCACGTGTTGGCCGAAGGCACCATGGACCAAGTGCAGGCTCACCCTGAAGTTAAACAAGTTTATCTCGGAGAATAGGATGTTAGAGGTTAAATCAGTTAATCAATATTACGGTGAGAGCCACACTTTGTGGGACTTGGATATGCAAATCCCAGAAGGTAAATGCACGGTGTTAATGGGGCGCAATGGCGTTGGTAAAACGACTCTTCTGCAATGCATCATGGGGCTAGTTAAAGTCAAAAGTGGTGACATTTCGTTATCGGGTGAGTCGCTTCTTAAAACCGATGCTGAAGAGCGTGCTCGCCAAGGTATCGGTTATGTGCCGCAAGGACGTCAGATCTTTCCGATGCTCACGGTTCAAGAAAACCTAGAAGTAGGCTTGCCGATTCGAGAAAAGGGCGACCGTAAGATCCCTGAGTTCATCTTCGATATATTCCCAGTATTAAAAGAGATGCTGCATCGTCGCGGAGGTGACTTATCTGGTGGTCAGCAGCAGCAACTGGCGATTGGGCGTGCGCTGGTGGTTAATCCAAAACTGTTGATCTTGGATGAACCGACTGAAGGTATTCAGCCTAATATTGTGCAAGAGATTGGTGACATCATTCGTATGCTCAACGAGAAGATGGGACTCACGGTTCTGCTTGTTGAACAGAAGCTGCCATTTGCGAGAAAGGTCGGTGACCGATTTTGCATTCTAGACCGCGGTCGTCAGGTAGCAGAAGGTGAAATGAAAGGGCTCAATGAGTCTTTGATTAAGGAGTACCTAACCGTATGAGCTCTCTATATTCTTCGAGTGAAGCAATAAACACTTCTTTAGCGGGAGTGTTGTCTCTGAATGAGACCATCAAGCAAGATATCCGAGACGGTTGGCAAGCGAGTTTAAACCTCACCTTTGTCGACCGCGGTGATAAAACCGTGTTAAAGAATCGTCAGCAGTTTGGTCCGCTTGCGGTGCAACGCCCCCTGTATCCTGATGGGGAAACGTGTCACACCTACTTACTTCATCCCCCCGGCGGAGTAGTAGGTGGTGACACTCTCAATATTGAAGCGACCATCGAAAGCGGCGCTCATGCGTTGATCACCACACCCGGTGCGACCAAGTTCTATCGTTCTAACAACAAGTACGCCAAGCAGAAGCAAACCCTTCGAGTGAAGAAAGGCGCACGTTTAGAGTGGATGCCGCAAGAGAACATCTTTTTTCCTAATGCACACGTTCGCCTAGACACTGAAATTCGCCTAGAAAAGGGTGCACAGTTTTGGGGGTGGGAGATGCACTGTTTTGGGCGACCTGCACAGAATGAGGGATTTGAGCGTGGTCATCTTGTAGGGAAAACGGAAATCCATCTTGATAATCAAAGGCTTCTTACTGAAGGTTTTAATTTTCACGGTGGTGATAAGTTAATGATAAATATGGGATTACTTGATTATTCAATGATGGGAACCTTTTATATCACCTCAAATGAGAAGCAAGGTTTAGAGTTGGTACAGAGCTTGCTCTTATCTATTACACAGCAAGCTTCACAGCAATCAGTCACATCAAAAACGTCGAGTGAACCCACATTAATATTGGGTGCGACTCAGATAGAAGGATTGATTGTGGTGCGAGCCTTGGGTAATTGGAGTGAAGACATCCTCCAGGCCTTTGGTCAGATATGGCAAGCAACTCGCTCTCATTTATGTGGTACGGCTCCTGACTTACCAAGGATTTGGGCGACTTAGCGATTAGCCCTTTTGTACCTAGGGTGACTTCCGGCTCTAGGTACATTTTTCAAGCTTGCTGTGCTTGAATCCCACTTACTGCTCATGCGTTTTTGAGCACTAAGAAACAACACTAACAGCGGGCGGCTAAATGGAATTAACACCAAGAGAAAAAGATAAGCTACTTATCTTCTGCGCAGGAATGCTGGCACAGCAGCGCAAACAAAAAGGCTTAAAACTTAACTACCCAGAATCTATTGCACTGATCAGTAGTGCCATTCTTGAAGGTGCCCGTGAGGGTAAAACCGTTTCAGAGTTGATGGATTTTGGACGCACACTGCTTACTGTCGATGACGTTATGGAGGGGATCCCTTCCATGATCCCTGATGTACAAGTCGAAGCCACTTTTCCTGATGGCACCAAGCTGGTGACCGTTCATGAACCTATCGTGTAGGGAGAAGTAATATGGCTGGTTCCACAAAGCAATACTCAGGATTCGTTCCCGGAAAAGTCGAAACTGCTTCCGGTGACATCACTCTCAATAAAGGCCGCGACACGACGTCCATTAAGGTGCAAAACATTGGCGATCGTCCCGTTCAAATTGGCTCTCATTACCACTTCTATGAAGCAAATCCTTCGCTGATCTTTGACCGAGAAGCCACTAAAGGCTTTCGACTCAATATCCCTGCAGGCACCGCCACCCGTTTTGAGCCGGGTCAGTCGCGCAGCGTCGAGTTAGTACGTTACGCTGGTAAGTTAGAAATTTACGGCTTCCAAGGAAAGGTGATGGGCAAGATCTAAGCGCTCTCACGGAAACAATAAAAACAACAAAGGATTGAACATGGCGAAGATATCCAAACAGGCTTACGCCGAAATGTTTGGGCCAACAATCGGAGACCGAGTGCGTCTTGCTGACACCGATTTATGGCTAGAAGTTGAAAAGGATTACACGGTATACGGCGACGAAGTGAAGTTCGGCGGCGGTAAAGTCATTCGTGATGGACAAGGGCAAAGCCAACGTCCAAGTGCTGAAACACCTGACTTGGTGATCACTAACGCGATTGTGTTGGACTACTGGGGAATCGTAAAAGCCGATGTCGCCATCAAAGATGGTCGAGTTCAGGCATTGGGCAAAGCGGGCAACCCAGATGTTCAACCAGGCGTTGATATTGTGATTGGTCCGGGCACGGAAATTTTAGCAGGTGAAGGTTCAATTTTGACGGCTGGTGGCATTGATTCACACATCCACTTTATCTGCCCACAACAAATTGAAGAGGCATTGGCGTCAGGTGTGACAACCATGATTGGCGGAGGCACAGGGCCAAACACCGGCACCAACGCGACCACATGTACGCCGGGGCCTTGGAACATGCACCGCATGCTAGAGTCACTCGATCAATTCCCGATGAACTTTGGCTTGTTAGGCAAAGGCAATGCCAGTCAGCCAGAAGCATTGCGTGAACAAGTAGCGGCAGGCGCAGTGGGTTTGAAGTTGCACGAAGATTGGGGAACCACTCCCGCTTCAATCGATACCTGTTTGAGCGTTGCTGACGAGATGGACGTACAAGTCGCGATTCATACCGACACTCTGAACGAATCTGGTTTTGTTGAATCGACACTTGGCGCAATCGGTGATCGTGTGATTCATACTTATCACACCGAAGGTGCCGGTGGTGGTCATGCTCCCGATATTATTCGCGCCGCAGGTGAGCCGAACGTTCTGCCTTCCTCAACCAACCCAACGCGACCTTATACGGTCAATACGGTCGATGAGCATTTAGATATGTTGATGGTCTGTCATCACCTTTCACCGTCAATTGCTGAAGATGTCGCGTTCGCCGAGTCACGTATCCGCCGTGAAACTATTGCCGCTGAAGATATTCTTCATGATTTGGGCGCGTTCTCAATGATCGCTTCTGATTCACAAGCGATGGGGCGCGTAGGCGAGGTGGTAACACGTACTTGGCAAACCGCACACAAGATGAAAGTGCAGCGTGGCAGCCTAAAAGAAGATTCAGACTACAGCGATAACTTCCGTTTAAGACGTTATGTCGCTAAGTACACCATCAACCCTGCGATCACTCATGGTATGTCTCATGAAATCGGTTCGATCGAAGCCGGGAAATTAGCTGACCTAGTTCTATGGAAGCCAGCCTTTTTTGGCGTGAAACCAAGCGTAATTTTGAAAGGCGGCATGATCGCCATGGCGCCGATGGGTGACCCAAACGCTTCAATCCCAACCCCTCAGCCAGTTCACTACCGCTCTATGTTTGGTAGCTACGGCAAGGCGTGTCAGAACATATCGATGTTGTTTGTCTCTAAAGAAGCCAAAGCGCAGAACATCGATAAGAAATTGGGTTTGCAGAGTTTGATTGGTGTTGTCAGCAATTGCCGAAATATCAGCAAATCCGACATGAAGCTCAATGATTGGATGCCGAAGATTGAGGTCGACTCTCAGACGTATCAAGTGCGCGCCGATGGTGAATTGCTGACGTGTGAGCCTGCTGAAGAGCTGCCAATGGCTCAGCGGTACTTTCTATTCTAAGCCTTTGACTAAAGAATCTTATTTTAGTGACCCTATTTTGAACGTTATAAATCTCACAAGGAGATTGAGGTAAAAGCATGATTGAACTGACTCAACTGAATACTCAAATACAAAATGCACCGGACGGCTATTTGAGCCTGCCGATCGATAGCCGCATCAAAAGCCGCCTTAAGGTGATGCTAGATGACGGGCGCAATGCCGGCCTGTTTCTACCACGAGGTCATATCTTGCGTGGTGGCGAACAACTCTCAAGTGAATGTGGTTTAGTCGTAGAAGTGAAAGCGGCACCGGAAACCGTTTCAACCGTTTACTGTGAAGACCCACACTTGCTAACGCGAGTGGCGTATCACCTTGGCAACCGTCATGTTCCGCTGCAAGTGGAAGCGGGCTGGGTGCGTTATCAACACGACCATGTTTTGGATGAAATGGTTGAAGGTTTGGGCGCGACAGTGACTACCGAAAAACAACCTTTTGAACCCGAAGGTGGCGCTTATGGCGGTCGCTCAGGTGGACATCATCACCATCATTAATCGAGTCATTTGAGACTCACCCATTTATAGATACAACCACGATATTAATAACAATAATACCAATCACAGTAAGTAAGTGATCAACAATAGCGCAGAAAAAAGGCTTGAGAACAAGGCATAATTTTTCGATAAGTAGTTATTCTACAATCAAAAATTATAACGCAGTTATCGAGCGTTTTAGCAAGCTAGGGTGAGCAATTATTTACTACGATTGGTATAAAGCAAGGAACTCGCGATGAATTTTAAAACAGCTGCAGGCTTATGCACTTTCACACTAGCTTCTCTAACAACATCAACATTGGCTTTCGCTCACCCAGGACATGGAGCGCACTCAGTTCATGAGTCTCACTCATTTATGTCTGGATTAACTCACCCAGTGACAGGTATGGATCACCTGATCATGTTGATCGCTTTTGGTTTGTTAATTGGCGCACTTTCATTTTCCACCAAGACAAAAGCCGCTCTGATTGGCGGCGGGTTGGCGTCTTTGGTCGTGGGGCTTATCGCAGGCCAAGCCTTAGGTTTCTCTGTGATTGTTGAACCAGCAATCATCGCTTCTCTATTCGTCGTCAGCCTATGTCTATGGCACGTATTCTCACCATCAACCAAGCGTGTAAACAGCGTATTAGTCGCTTCCATTGCGATGTTGTTTTTTCATGGTTATGCACACGGCGTTGAAGCTGCGAGCAACCTAACTCAGTTTGCAACCGGTATGAGCATCACAGCTTTGGCTCTGATGGTTATCGGTACATTTGTCGGCCGCGCGGTTTACTCTAAATGGTTGTCAGTCGGTGTGGCTTCAGCAAGCGCACTATTACTGTTAGGCGCGTAAGCTCTCGAACTTATTTGATTCTAGAAGACTGAGGGCACGGTTATGACCACAACAGAAAATCTCGCCATCTATCGTCTGTTTCAATTGATCAGTCCGTCATTGCCGATTGGTGGGTTCACTTACTCGCAAGGCCTAGAGTTAGCGGTTGAAGCGGGGTGGGTGACCGATCGCAACAGTATGGAACAGTGGCTTAATACCATTGTCAGCTCTAGTGTCGCGACCTTGGAGTTACCTATCTTAGATCGCCTTTATCACGCGCTAGAAAAAGGTGAACTCGATGAGATTGAGCATTGGTGTAACTACTTGTATTCAAGCCGTGAAACCAGTGAATTGCGAGCGGAAGAGAAGCAACGTGGGCAGGCATTAAATACTTTGTTGAAGCGCTTAGATATCGATATTTCGCTGGTGGACTCTGTTGATAGTCACCCAAACCAATTGTTGGGCATGTGTATGGCAGCCCAGCATTGGGGCATTGATTTAGAAAGTCTCAAGCAGGGTTACTTATGGAGTTGGCTTGAAAATATCGTTACCGCAGGCGTGAAACTGGTGCCTTTAGGGCAAACCGACGGGCAGTTGGCATTGATTAACATCACCAACACCTTTCCTGAGGTGATCGAAAAGGCCCGCGTGATAGAAGATTGGATGGTAGGCAGCTTTTCGCCATCAATGGCATTAGCAAGCTCACTGCACGAAACACAATACACGAGACTATTTCGTTCGTAGCGGTCAGCTCGAACGGTGTAGTGAAAAGAATATAAGGAAGTAGACAATGGAAAGTTATAAGCAACCCCTTCGAATTGGTATTGGCGGCCCAGTAGGGTCTGGTAAAACAGCGCTGTTAGAGGTGCTATGTAAAGCTATTCGCGACAAGCTCAACATTGCTGTGGTAACCAACGACATCTACACCCAAGAAGACGCAAAGATACTCACGCGAGCAGAAGCGCTAGAACCGGATCGTATCATTGGTGTTGAAACGGGTGGCTGTCCGCACACGGCGATTCGTGAAGATGCCTCGATGAACTTAGCTGCCGTAGAAGAGCTGGCTAAGCTGCACAAGAACCTCGATGTGGTATTCGTCGAAAGTGGTGGCGACAATCTCAGTGCTACGTTCAGCCCTGAATTAGCCGACCTGACTATCTACGTGATTGATGTAGCGGAAGGGGAGAAGATCCCACGTAAAGGCGGTCCGGGTATTACACGTTCTGATCTGTTGGTTATCAATAAGATCGATTTAGCACCGTATGTAGGTGCGTCGCTTGAGGTGATGGAGCAAGACACACAACGCATGCGACCAACCAAGCCATACGTGTTCACCAACCTAAAAGAGAGCCAAGGGTTGGACTTCATCATCAACTTTATTGTGACGGAAGGAATGCTGACCATGAAGGAGCCTTCTACGACTGAGTCGTGAGTAGGGAGTAAGGTTTGAATCCGTTCGTTTGCTTTTGAAGCCAATAGACACAAAAAAGCCCTATCGATTATCGATAGGGCTTTCTGGTTTTAAATGATTTTCAACGTTTTAGTCGAACCTAAAGCTCGCTCTTAGCGACTCTTGTTGTCACTTGCGATTCAATCACACCATCTTCTACTTGAGTGGTGATCACTTCGCCCACCTCAACATCGTTAATCGATGACACAGTCTTGCTCGATGCGGAATGGGTAATGCTGTAACCACGCTTTAGCGT
Source organism: Vibrio sp. ECSMB14106 (assembly GCF_000972265.1). Taxonomy (NCBI): domain Bacteria; kingdom Pseudomonadati; phylum Pseudomonadota; class Gammaproteobacteria; order Vibrionales; family Vibrionaceae; genus Vibrio; species Vibrio sp. ECSMB14106. The sequence goes on from NZ_LAUM01000009.1 coordinate 61,238, forward strand.
TGCCAGCGGGCTCACTGTTTCTAACTTCTCGGCAGCCATGGCTAGCTGGTGGCGAGTGGTCAGTAATGTCTTATCCATCGCATCCAATAGTTTTTGCTCTGAACGTTGCAGGTGCAGTTTTTGTTCACCAAGTCGTTTCACTGGCGAGTTCAATTGAAGCTGGTGCTGTTTACGTTCAACACGTTGTGCATGCTGCTTGAGGTATTGAGTCATACCACGACGCAAACGCATATCTAGGTCATCAAGCTGCTGACTCTGCTTTTGCAGTTGGTAACTAGGATGTTGCTTCTCTAAGCGGTACTTCAATGTTTGAGTGGATTGCGCTTGTTTGATTAACACATGACGAATCGCACTGACTAAGCGAGCACGTTTAGACGCAAAAGCTTGTTCTTTATGGCTGTTATCACGGCTAACCAATTCAGCGGCTGCTGATGGTGTTGGAGCGCGCATATCTGCGACGAAATCGGCGATAGTGACATCAACTTCGTGGCCAACTGCACTGATAATCGGGATTTGGCTTGCAGCGATTGTGCGAGCTACGATCTCGTTATTGAAGCACCATAGGTCTTCTAACGAACCGCCGCCACGACCCACGATCAACACATCACACTCATTGCGCTCATTGGCACGCCCAATCGCCTGAGCAATCTGAATTGCCGCCTCTTCGCCTTGAACCATGGTCGGGTAAACCACAACAGGCAATGAAGGATCGCGTCTTTTCAGGACATCAAGAATATCAAACAGTGCTGCACCGGTTTTAGAGGTGATGACGCCAACGCGTTTTGGATGTTCAGGAAGCGGTTGCTTACTCGATTGAGCAAACAGGCCTTCAGCGGCAAGGTTCATCTTCAGCTTTTCAAACTCTTGCTGAAGTTTACCGTCACCCTCTGGCTGCATGCTTTCGATGATCAGTTGGTAGTCACCGCGTGGCTCATAAAGCGACAGGCGAGCTTTGACTAACACTTGATTACCGTTCTGAGGCTTGAAAGTCACACGGCGGTTATTGCCACGAAACATAGCGCACTTAACTTGAGCGCGAGAGTCTTTAAGCGTGAGGTACCAGTGACCAGATACAGGTGCAGAGAAGTTTGAGATTTCACCAACGAGCCAGACTATTCCCATTTCGTTTTCTAATAGGAGACGAACCTCTGAGTTGAGGCGAGAAACAGTAAAGATGTTTGGATTAGTCATAGAAGCACTATCTTTCCTTGAAGGAAGGTCTTTCTTGGAATCTCACAGGGCGTGAGTATGGAAGATAGCGGCAATATAATACATAGCAAGGGGGTAAATGCAAATTAAAAATACAAAAATGTGTAGCCAAGCGATTTCGTTGGCCGTATAATCCGTCCGCAATATCTAATCCAAATGCAGTTCGATTTTCCTTAATTGGCTGCCCTCATTAGGCGAAACGATGAGATTGGATTGTTTCTTTTTACTCCTATTATTGTGAGATATTGCAAATGCTAAGAATTGCCAAAGAAGCGCTGACATTCGACGACGTACTGCTAGTGCCAGCACACTCCACCGTTCTCCCTAATACAGCTGATCTTCGCACTCAGCTGACGAAGAATATTTCCCTAAACATCCCAATGATCTCTGCATCGATGGATACTGTGACAGAAGCTCGCCTAGCGATTGCACTGGCACAAGAAGGCGGAATCGGCTTCATTCATAAGAACATGTCTATTGAACAGCAAGCTGAAATGGTTCGCCAGGTTAAAATTTACGAAGCAGGTGTGGTTTCTCACCCTGTTACTGTAAACCCTGACGCGACAATCGCTGATGTTGTAGCCCTTACCCAAAAACACGGCTTTGCCGGTTTCCCAGTTGTTACTGAAACAAACGAATTGGTTGGTATCATTACTGGCCGTGACGTTCGCTTTGTTACTGACCTTTCTAAGAAAGTTGATGTAGTAATGACGCCTAAAGCTCGCCTTGCTTCTGTTAAAGAAGGTGCAACTCGTGAAGAAGTTCAAGAGAAAATGCATGAAGCGCGTGTTGAAAAAGTTCTTGTTGTAAATGATGACTTCCAACTGACTGGAATGATCACTGCAAAAGATTTCCACAAAGCAGAACGTAAACCAAACGCTTGTAAAGATGAGCGCGGCAGCCTACGTGTAGGTGCAGCTGTTGGTGCTGGTGCTGGTAACGAAGAGCGTGTTGCTGCTCTAGTTGAAGCTGGCGTAGACGTTCTACTTATCGACTCTTCACACGGTCACTCTGAAGGCGTACTTAACCGTATCCGCGAAACTCGCGCTGCATATCCTGATCTACAAATCATCGGTGGTAACGTAGCAACTGGCGCTGGTGCTCGTGCTCTTATCGAAGCAGGTGTTAGTGCGGTTAAAGTAGGTATCGGCCCTGGTTCAATCTGTACGACTCGTATCGTTACTGGTGTTGGTGTTCCTCAAGTAACAGCAATTGCAGACGCTGCTGAAGTGGCAAACGAATACGGTATTCCAGTAATCGCAGATGGCGGTATCCGCTTCTCTGGTGATATCTGTAAAGCTATCGTTGCTGGCGCATCTTGTGTGATGGTCGGTTCAATGTTCGCTGGTACTGAAGAAGCACCGGGTGAAGTTATCCTTTACAACGGTCGTTCTTACAAGTCTTACCGTGGTATGGGTTCTCTTGGCGCTATGTCTCAAGGTTCTTCTGACCGTTACTTCCAATCTGACAACGCCGCAGACAAGCTTGTTCCAGAAGGTATTGAAGGTCGTATCGCATACAAAGGTCGTCTAAAAGAGATCGTTCACCAACAGATGGGTGGTCTACGCTCAAGCATGGGCTTAACGGGTTCTGCAACTGTTGAAGACATGCGTACTAAAGCTGAGTTTGTTCGTATCTCTGGTGCGGGCATGAAAGAATCTCACGTACACGATGTTCAAATCACGGAAGAAGCACCTAACTACCGTTTAGGTTAATAATACGTCCAAACGTTTGAATAATGTGCCGAGTTAGTCGGCACATTATTTTATCTAAAGCCTGTTTTGTTTAGAGAGTGGTTCTCACAAAACATCGTCTTACAGATAACCAACGAAAACGTTTGCTTTATTTCTTGAAGAGTTAATCAGAGGTGAGTAAACTCGCCTCCGTTTTATCACATAGCCAATAAGACTGCTTACAATGACTAAAAATATTCATGACCAACGTATTCTAATTCTGGATTTCGGTTCTCAATACACACAGCTAGTTGCTCGTCGTATTCGTGAGATCGGTGTTTACTGTGAACTTTGGAGCTGGGATGTAGAAGAAGCGGATATTCGTGAATTCAATCCAGACGGTATCATCCTATCTGGTGGACCTGAAAGTGTGACGGAAGAGAACTCTCCGCGCGCACCTCAGTACGTATTTGATTCAGGTGTTCCTGTATTTGGTGTGTGCTACGGCATGCAAACCATGGCAGAACAGCTTGGTGGTAAAGTTGCCGGTTCTAACGAGCGTGAATTCGGCTACGCCGCGGTTCAGGTTACGGGTGATTCAGCATTATTTGCTAACCTTGAAGCGACGCAAGATGTTTGGATGAGCCACGGCGACAAAGTGGTTGAGATTCCTGCTGATTTCATAAAGATCGCAGCAACAGACACTTGCCCATATGCTGCGATGGCAAATGAAGAGAAGAAGTACTATGGCGTGCAATTCCATCCTGAAGTAACGCACACTAAGAATGGTCTTAAAATGCTTGAGAACTTTGTTCTTAACGTTTGCGGCTGTGAGCGTTTATGGACTTCTGAATCCATCATCGAAGATGCGGTTGCTCGTATTAAAGAGCAAGTAGGTGATGATGAAGTTATCCTTGGCCTTTCTGGTGGCGTTGATTCATCTGTAGTTGCAATGCTTGCTCACCGTGCAATCGGTGACAAACTAACTTGTGTATTTGTAGATAATGGCCTTCTTCGTTTGAACGAAGCAGAGCAAGTTATGGATATGTTTGGTAACAAGTTTGGCCTAAACATCATCAAAGTAGATGCTGAAGATCGTTTCCTTAATGCGTTAGAAGGTGAAGCTGAACCGGAAGCTAAGCGTAAGATCATCGGTCACGTATTCGTAGATATCTTCGATGAAGAGTCTAAGAAACTGAAGAATGCTAAATGGCTTGCTCAGGGTACTATCTACCCAGACGTAATCGAGTCTGCTGCTTCTAAGACGGGTAAAGCACACGTAATCAAATCTCACCACAACGTTGGTGGTCTTCCTGATGATATGGAAATGGGCCTTGTTGAGCCTCTACGTGAGCTGTTTAAAGATGAAGTACGTAAGATCGGCCTAGAACTTGGTCTTCCATACAACATGCTTTACCGCCACCCATTCCCAGGTCCTGGTCTAGGTGTTCGTGTTCTTGGTGAAATCAAGAAAGAGTACTGTGATCTGCTGCGTCGTGCTGATGCTATCTTCATTGAAGAACTTCACGCTGCTGACCTTTATCACAAAGTATCTCAAGCATTCACGGTATTCCTACCAGTGCGTTCAGTTGGCGTAATGGGCGATGGCCGTAAGTACGATTGGGTTGTATCTCTACGTGCTGTAGAAACTATCGATTTCATGACGGCTCATTGGGCACACCTGCCATACGACTTCCTAGGTAAGGTATCTAACCGTATTATCAACGAAGTTAACGGCATTTCACGTGTTGTTTACGATATTTCTGGTAAGCCACCAGCAACTATCGAGTGGGAATAATCTCTTAGAGAATTAGCCAACGTTGATTGAAATCTTAAAAGCCTCGAACTCTGTTCGGGGCTTTTTTCTTTCTTATTCAGGTATTAAAGAGTCATATCGAACGGTTAGGAGCCAAACTAGTCGAAAATTAGACATCGCCTCAAGAAACAATGAGACGCTTTGTTGTGTTGGACTATACATAAAAATATCACTCGCAATTTTTATAAATTCATACCACACCAGCTAGGCCATTTCACATGTGACGCATACTCTTTGATGGACTTATTAAGGACAGATAAGAGAATCCACCATGTTAAAAATTAAATATTTGGCGGCAATACTTGGATGTACATTAGCAGCCCAAAGCCATGCGTCTTTGAACATCCAACCTGATCCGCAAAACCCGAATGGTTACCTTGTTGAGAAGTCGGCATTACAAGCTGCTGAACAGGTGAAAACCTCCGACCCTATGTATGCGATCTGGTCACAGGCCCTTCAAACTCGTTCTAACACTATCGTTGAAGCGATTGAACCCGGTTCGCCTTCTAACCCTGAAAACGTAAAGCGTGTTGAGCGTGTATTTCCTCAATCTGAATGGGACTTCCTTACTCAGATGGCAGCGCCAGAATACACTTACACTCGCTTCCTGCGTGCGATTGGTAAATTCCCAGCCTTCTGTGGAGAGTACACAGATGGGCGAGATTCTGATGCTATCTGTAAGAAATCCATCATCACCGCTTTTGCTCACTTCTCTCAAGAGACGGGCGGTCACATCGCAATCGACAACACTTTTGATAACCCATTAGCTCTAGAAGAGTGGCAGCAAGCGCTGGTACATGTTCGTGAAATGGGATGGTCTGAAGGGCAAGAAGGCTACACCACAGGTTGTGGCCAGAACGATTGGCAAAATGAACGTTGGCCTTGTGCCACAGGGCAGGGCTATTTCGGACGTGGTGCTAAACAGCTTTCTTACCATTTTAACTACGGTGCGTTCTCGGAAGTGATGTTCGATGGTGATGCGACGGTTCTATTGAATAATCCGGCCTTAGTGGCTGACTCTTGGTTAAACCTAGCTTCTGCTATTTGGTTCTTCCTTACTCCTCAAGCACCTAAACCTGCAATGTTGCACGTAATCGACCGTACATGGACGCCATCTCAACGTGAATTGGATGCCGGTATTGGTTATGGCTTTGGTACTACTATCAACGTGATCAATGGTGGAATTGAGTGTGGTGAGCAGAATAAAGACAAAGGTCAACCCGTTAACCGAATTCGTTACTGGGAAGGCCTAGCGGCTCACTATGAAATTCCTGTAGAAGCGGACGAGCAGAACACGTGTTGGCAGCAAACCCCTTACGGAAGCTTAAACCTCAACGGTGCCACTGACGTGCTATACACTAACTGGGATGGTAACTGGAAATACTACGCAGATCGCCCCGAAGGTTACTCATTTGAATGTGAGCTTGTTGGTTTCCAAACGGCATATTCAGCGTTGGTTGCTGGAGATTACGAGAAGTGTGTGACCAACTTCTACGGTTCTCACGCGAGCTGGCCTGAAGTGAAAGTGGTCGACAAGCTTGATCCGGTAGACCCAGGGACAGATCCCGGTGGCAACGGTTGGAGCGCGACTAAGGTATACAACGCTGGTGATCAAGTGACTCATAATGGCGTAACCTACGAAGCGAAATGGTGGACACAAGGTGATGACCCTGCCAATGGCGGCCCTTGGAAATTAGTTGCCGGTGAGCCTACACCTGTCGATCCTGATCCGCTAGACCCAAGCCCTGTTGAACCGCCAGTGATTGAGCCACCAATTGTCGTAGATCCATCGGTGTTTATCACATGGGAAGCGGGCGTGAGCCAAGTGAGTAATGGCGACAAGGTGACAAATAACGGCAAGTGCTTCGTGGCTAAAAATGGCCCTGGCGTATGGGAAAGCCCTGTTCAATCGAATTGGTTCTGGGATGAAATAAATTGCGATTAATAGGCGACGACTTTAATAAGTTGAGGTATTAAATCTATTGATCTGATTACCCAACATTATTCAAAAGCCGAAAGTTTTTACTTTCGGTTTTTTGTTTCTGACTATGCAGATCAGACACAAGCTCTAAGTTAAAAATCGAGCTAACGCAACAGATCTATATCAAGCTATTGAAAGGGCATTGCCGTTATTAGGTGTGTTTTTGTTGTGTTGACAATGGTTAAAGTACAGCAAATGGAGTCAAAGGATCATAGTAGGCCAAAAACTATTTCTGCGGATATAAAAATGGGCCTCAGCTTAACGCTAAGACCTAAACCTGAAGGCGGTATTAGAGGTGAGTAATTCACGTTGCCTCTCTCTCGGTCTGAATGCAATTTGCTGACCGACGTTCTTATGCGTAATTGGGTCGTAGTGAATACGAGTATTTTTGGACTGAGGTCATTGTTAGTAAAACTTTTACTAAATTAAGCTGGTGAAAACGTTTTAATTTAACTCCATCACGTTTTTTATGGGCTTTTTACAGTGGTGTGTGATCCACTTAAAATAATGCTATTGGCTGTTTTATGTAGCAGGTTAAAGAGGGGGGGGATGTGTCGATTGATGTATGTGACGGGCACAAAAAAGGCCACCTTCAACAAAGGCAGCCTTTATTTATCTATTTGATATATTTAATTATTTTGTTGTATCGCGCAGCTTGAGTTTACTTGGTACATAGACGCGTAATGGGATGGTTCGGCCGTCACGTACTTTCTCGATCAACAGGTTAACGCCTTGAATTCCCATTAATTCAGAGTGAATACAAACAGTCGATAAAGATGGGAAGGTAAATTTAGCGGTTGGGATGTCATTGACACTGATCAGCGCAATGTCTTCAGGAATGCGCAATCCGTGCTCATGAATCGCTCGTAAAACGCCAATAGCGATGGAATCTGATGCAATAAACATGGCTTTCGGGTAATTGCCGCTCTCTAGCATTTTCTTCGCTAGGTCGTAGCCCGACGAGCTAGAGAAGTCACCACGGTAGATGTCTTGCTCACTGACAACATTTTTGAGGCCACCGTATTCAGCAAAAGCCACTTCGCGAATATCAGAGGTGTTAATGTCGTCTTGTCCACCAATGAAACCAATCCGTTGATAACCTTGGTTAATGAAGAAGTTGGTGATCTCTTTGCTGATACGAGCAAGGTCGATATCGACAGAATCATAAGGTTCTGAGTGATCCGTAAAGTCGACGTAGCAAATATTATCGGTGAGATTTTTTGCTTGCTCGATAACTTCTTGTGTCATTCTACCGACTAATAAAATACCGGTAATATTGCTAGAGTTAACTTGTATTTTGCTTTCATAACAATTGGTTAGTCCAAGTTCCATTTTTTCGCATTGAGTTTCAATACCATGGCGAATGGATAGGTAGTAAGGGTCGTTAACTTCCGCTTCTTGCTTGTAGTTGTACAGAGCAAGGAAGTGGTGGTTCTGCTTTTTACCGCTAACAGATTTACGTGAGCTGTTGGTTTTGTATTCCAATTTCTCGGCAATTTCAAAGATCCGCCTCTTGGTCTCTTCCTTGACGCTTAATGTTGGATCTTCATTGAGAACCCGGGAAACGGTAGCTAATGAAACATTTGCTTCAGTCGCGATATCTTTTAACGTTGCCATACTCACTTCCTGTTCTTGGAACATTGCGCTGCTTTGAAATTCGTCTTTAGTAAAAAAGCAATGCACCTCTTAATTCTACAGACCTATTGTAATCAAACTGAAAGCCAATGCATTAACTTTTAGTAAAATAAATGCTCAACACATCTGTGATGTCTCAAATCTAACTATCTATAATTATATTATTAAAATTCAATGAATTAGAAGTTAACAGCTATACGTTCTCTCTATGTCATGTCAGTACCAATGATGCGATCTGTGTAAACGTTTACACTTCGTGATTTTGATCACAGAATTATAGTCAAAATGGCTGCTACTATTTCTGACATACGGTGCTACTGAGCTGAATGTCAGTTCGAGTTAGCCCACGAATGACGACAAAGAGAGGTTGATTGTGAAAGTATTGGTTACGGGCGGCATGGGTTACATCGGAAGTCATACATGCATTCAAATGATGCAAGCGGGCATAGAGCCAATCATTGTAGACAACCTTTGCAACAGCAAAGAACTCGTACTGGAGCGAATCAATGCGCTAACCGGTCAAACACCAACATTTTACCTTGGAGATATTCGTGATGAATCTTTCCTAGATAGCGTGTTTGCCAAGCATGACATTCAAGCGGTGATTCATTTTGCTGGCCTAAAAGCGGTAGGAGAATCAGTTGCTAAGCCTTTGGAGTACTACGATAACAACGTCAATGGTTCTCTGGTCCTAGCGCGTAGCATGAAGAAAGCGGGCGTGAAAAGCATCGTATTTAGTTCTTCGGCTACCGTTTACGGTGACCCTGAAGTTGTACCTATTACTGAAACTTCACCAACTGGCGCGACAACTAACCCTTATGGACGCAGCAAATATATGGCGGAAGAGTGCTTAAGCGATCTGTTCAACGCGGAAAACGACTGGAGCGTCACTTTACTGCGCTACTTTAACCCTGTTGGCGCACATCCGTCAGGCATCATGGGTGAAGATCCACAAGGCATTCCAAACAACCTAATGCCGTTCATCGCACAGGTTGCCGTTGGCCGTAGAGATAAGCTTTCTATCTTTGGAAACGATTACCCGACACCGGATGGAACTGGCGTTCGTGACTACATCCACGTGATGGATTTAGCTGATGGCCATGTCGCGGCATTAAAAGCGGTGGGCGAGAAAGCGGGCTTACATATTTACAACCTAGGTACAGGCAAAGGCTCAAGCGTACTCGAGATGGTTGAAGCCTTCGCACAAGCATCGGGCAAACCGGTTTCTTATGAACTTTGTCCACGCCGCGCTGGTGACATTGCCGAATGCTGGGCAAGCACAGACAAAGCAGAGCGTGAGTTAGGTTGGAAAGCAACTCGCAGCGTGATGGAAATGACGGCGGATACGTGGAACTGGCAATCGAATAACCCGAACGGCTACTAGTCTGTGTAATTGAAGTCGCAGCGTTGTTGGTTGCAACTCCAATTTTATTGGTGAATGCAGATGAAGAGATATTTGGAATCTCCTTGTAGAAGAATTATTCATCTTGGTGAATTGACCAAGACACAAAATTTGAGAGCAATCTAAACATGTCAAAAGTTGAATTTAACCCAGTAGACCACCCGCATCGTCGTTATAACCCACTAACGGGTCAGTGGATCTTAGTATCACCGCACCGTGCTAAACGCCCGTGGAGTGGTCAAGACGAGAAGCCATCGACTGAACAACTTCCTGAGTACGAGAAAGAGTGTTTCTTGTGCCCAACTAACACACGTATCTCGGGTGACGAAAACCCGGATTACGATGGTACTTACGTATTCAGTAACGATTTCGCGGCGTTGATGCCTGATTCACCTGACGCTCCAGAGTCTGAAAACCCTCTATTCAAGACTCAAGGTGTTCGCGGGTTGAGCCGTGTTATCTGTTTCTCTCCGGACCACAGCAAAACGCTGCCAGAGTTACCGGTCAATAAAATCCGTGGTGTGATTGATACCTGGAACGAGCAGATTGAAGAGCTAGGTAAGGATTACCTATGGGTTCAAGCCTTCGAAAACAAAGGCGAGACAATGGGCTGTTCTCAGCCTCACCCACACGGTCAAATTTGGGCGAACAGCTTTTTGCCAAACGAGATTGAACGTAAAGAAAAGCTTCTAAAAGAATACTTCGAGCAACAAGGTTCAAACCTATTAGTGGATTACGTTGAAGCTGAAATGAAAGACGGCTCTCGCACTGTGGTTGAAACGGAACATTGGATTGCTGTGGTTCCTTACTGGGCAGCATGGCCATTCGAAACTATGTTGCTGCCAAAAACACACATTCGCCGTATGAGTGAACTGACTGAAGAACAACGTGATGACTTGGCACTTGCGATTAAGAAACTGACCAGCCGCTACGATAACTTGTTCCAATGTTCATTCCCATACTCGATGGGTTGGCACTATGCGCCGTTCTTTGAAGAAGGCACCGACATCGACCATTGGCAACTGCACGCGCTTTTCTACCCGCCACTACTACGCAGCGCATCTGTTCGTAAGTTCATGGTGGGCTACGAAATGTTGGCGGAATCGCAACGCGATTTGACCGCAGAACAAGCGGCGCAACGTCTTCGCGATTTGAGTGATGTTCACTACAAAGAGCAGTGATACCTGCTTCGTAAATAACAAACGAGATAGAGAATCTCATAGAATTAAAGTGGTGCCATGAAGGGACCACAATTGAACAAAGAGTTTAAGCAGAGAGTTTACTTATGTCTGATCTAATCCAAAACGTGAAAGCATCTTTTGAGCAAGTCCTTGGTTACCAAGCGACTTACATCGTTCAAGCGCCTGGTCGTGTGAACCTGATTGGTGAACACACTGACTACAATGATGGTTTTGTTCTACCGTGTGCCATTAACTACCAAACCGTTGTCGCAGCAGCAAAGCGCGATGACAACATGGTGCGTGTGGTGTCTGTCGACTACGATAATGCGGTAGACGAATTCGATATCACGCAAGAGATTACTTTCCAACAAGACAAGATGTGGGCGAACTATATTCGTGGCGTGGTGAAGTGCTTAATTGGTCGTGGCTATGAGTTTAAAGGTGCGGATATTTCTGTAGCCGGCAACGTGCCTCAAGGTGCCGGTTTAAGTTCTTCTGCGGCTCTGGAAGTGGTCATTGGACAGACATTTAAGGTACTTTACAACTTAGAGATAAGTCAGGCTGAAGTTGCGCTAAATGGTCAGCAAGCGGAAAACGAATTTGTAGGCTGTAACTGCGGCATCATGGATCAAATGATCTCGGCAGAAGGCCTTGCGAATCACGCGATGCTTTTGGATTGCCGTAGCTTAGAAACTCAAGCGGTTTCAATGCCAGAAGATATGGCTGTGGTTATCATCAACTCAAACAAGAAACGCGGCTTAGTCGACAGCGAATACAACACGCGTCGTGAGCAGTGTGAAGAAGCAGCGCGTATCTTTGGTTTTCCTGCGCTTCGTGATGTGACCATTGAACAATTCAAAGCGAAAGAGTCTGAGTTAGATGAAGTGGTCGCGAAACGTGCTCGTCACGTGATTACTGAAAACGACCGAACCGTTGAAGCGGCTCAAGCTCTGTGCACTCACGACATGAAGCGTATGGGTGAACTGATGGCTGAATCGCATGCATCAATGCGTGATGATTTTGAAATCACGGTGAAAGAGATTGATACGCTGGTTGATATGGTCAAAGCAGTGATCGGTGAACAAGGTGGCGTGCGTATGACTGGCGGTGGTTTTGGTGGTTGTATTGTGGCATTGGTTCCACCTGCATTGGTTGATGAAATCAAAACAACTGTTGAACAGAAATATCAAGCGGCGACGGGTCTAAAAGAATCTATTTATGTGTGCCAAGCGAAAGACGGAGCAGGCTTAGTTGAAGTAATCTAACGGCTTCGAGACTTAATATAAAGCTTACCAAGTAAAAAGATCATGGTAGGCCAAATGCTAAAGCCTTTACTTCAGGTAGAGGCTTTTTACTGGCACTAGAAGGAATTTAGAATGACACAAGAGCAAAACCTGCATCAATCCATGACGCAGACTCCAGCCTATGATGGCGAACCCGCTCAGTTAGTGACGCTATCAAATACGCATGGCATGCAGGTGACATTCATGGATATTGGTGCAACATGGTTGAGCTGTATCCTGCCAGTAAAAGGAAACAAAAGAGAAGTTTTGTTGGGTGTTAACTCAATGGAGAACTTCGATAAACAAGCCAGCTATATGGGCACAACCGTTGGCCGTTATGCTAACCGCATTGCTAATGGTCGTTTCAAAATTGATGGTCAGAATTACAAGCTGGAAACCAACCAAGCGGGCAATACCTTACATGGTGGTCCGGACGGATTTGATAAACGCCGTTGGAATATTGCCGAGCAAACCGAAACGTCAGTGGTGTTTACTCTTTAGTCTGCTGATGGCGACCAAGGATTCCCGGGGAATTTGAATGTGTCGGTGCGTTATGACATCACCGAAGACAATCGAGTATCCATTCATTACTCTGCAACCACAGACAAGCCGACCGTAGTCAACCTAACGAATCATGCGTACTTCAATCTACTTGGCGCAGAAGCTGGACACGATTGTTTGTCACACATTGTCAGCATTAACGCCAATCAATTCTTACCGACCAACTCGGTAGGAATTCCATTAGGTAACCTAAAATCGGTGAAATCGACCAGCTTCGACTTCAATCAGCCTATAATGATCTCAGAGCGTCTGTTGGGTGATGAACAGCAGAAAGCAGCAAAGGGTTACGACCACTCTTTCTTATTGGCTGACGGCTGCAAACGCACTCAATGCGCCGCGACCATAACGTCACCGGATGCGCTCGTCACACTAAAAGTATTTTCAACCAAACCTGCGATGCAGCTATACACTGGGAACTGGCTTGGTGGCACACCAAACCGAAGTGGTGGCAGCTATGAAGACTACGCTGGTTTGGCGCTAGAAACCCAGTTCTTACCTGACTCTCCTAACCACCCAGAGTGGAAGCAGGACAGTTGTATTCTTAAGCCTGAACAAGAATATAACTACAGTACCTGCTACCAGTTTGAATTTTCGGGGGATTCTTCAAACTAGTACGCTCTAGCTCAAAGCGGTGATGCCAATGTCTTTTGCTTGTGAATAGGACGATGTGAGTTATTGCGTTGTTCTTGGGGGATGAGCAAAAGTGGCACCTAGTAATCTATTACCTCATAGGGAGTGATTGTTGGACAAGAGAGTAAGGTAGGAAAGCCCTAACAGAAGCGATTCTGTTAGGGCTTTTTTTTGTTTAGGGCTTAGTGAGTAGACTAGAGCTTAGACTTTCTCTACCGAATTACGGCGTACCAGAGTTGGAGAGAACATCATTGGTTCAGTAGAGGTGTTTTCACCCTTGGCTAGGTGCAGCGCGAGTCGTGTTGCTTTCTCTGCCATCATCTGAATCGGGTAGCGAATGGTGGTGAGCTTTGGATGAACATAGCGGGCAATCAAGCCATCATCAAATCCGATGATCGACATCTTCTCTGGCGTTTGGATTCCGTTCTCATCTAGTACCGACAAAGCACCTGCCGCCATGTAATCGTTGTAAGCCACAATGCCAGTGATTGGCAGTGACTTAGTCAGCAGATTCGTCATCGCATATTCGCCACCGTCACTGGTTGGCAGAGCCTGTTCAACATAGCTTTCAGACAACTCAATACCATACTCTTTCAGCGCGGCTTGGTAGCCTTCAACACGTTCGTTAGCATCTTCAATACTTGAAGAGGAGGCGATACACGCAATGTTTTTATGACCATGTCGGATTAAGTATTCAGTCGCGAGGAATGCACCTTTCTTGTTATCTAGGAAGATACAGCGATTGGCAATTTCTTCGATGTAACGGTTGATCAGTACTAAGCCTTTCACTTCTTTAGAGTAAGCAATCAGTTCCTCGTCAGTTAGGCCTTTCGAGTGAATGATTAGTGCATCACAGCGACTGTTGATCAGCAACTCAATCGCTTGTTGTTCTTCTTCACGATTGTGAGAACCATTGCCCACCAAGATATGTTTGCCGTTCTCTCTAGCAACGTTGTCTACCGATTTAACTAGCGTGCCGAAGAAAGGATCGGAAATATCACCAACCAATACACCGACGGTATTGGTGCTTTGGCTTACCAGCGCACGGGCATTGGCATTCGGGCGATAGCCGAGCTTAGCCATCGCTTTTGTCACCGACTCAATAGAGCTCGCACTGGCCTTCGGAGATTTGTTGATCACCCGAGATACGGTTGCGACGGATACACCGGATTCTTTTGCGACATCTTTAATTGTTGCCATTTTTAACCTCTATACATTGCTGCATCTATTTAACACCGACAATAAGTGCAAGGCAACGAAACTCTCATTTTACTTGCAGTAATGAGATCTTTACTGCTTGTAATTATTAGACTTAATGCTAGTGTAAATGCTTACGCTTTACTTAATTTTAGTAAAATTATTTGATAGGTAAAAAACCAATTAATATAGGAAGTGAGAAATGGATACTGTCTCTTATGGCGACTTTGCTAAGTTAGAAATGCGTGTGGGTAAGATCATCGAGGTTGTGCGTCATGAAAACGCAGACAAGCTTTACATCGTGCAAGTGGATGTGGGTGAGAAGACGCTACAAACAGTGACCAGCCTAGTCCCTTATTACACAGAAGAAGAGTTGATGGGCAAGCTGGTTGTTGTGCTGTGTAATTTAGCGAAGGCTAAGATGAGAGGGTACACTTCTGAGTGCATGTTGCTATGTGCAGAAACGGAAGATGAATCTGAAAGCGTATTGCTGACGCCAGAACGTGCAATGCCAGCGGGTATTCGAGTGGTTTAAGCGGTTTATTTTAGTCGGTGAGCCTACTTGTTATAAGTTCATCGACTTCCCTGTTCTCAAAGATCCAAAATATCCAAAGCCCTCAAAGGCTAACTGCGAACACTCAGTATTAAACCATCAATCACACTGTGGTGGTGCTCAGAAACGCCAGCAAGGTTGCCGTATTTTGGCTGGTGGCGATCATTTTCTAATGGGTGGTGCCAACCTTGTGTGTGTTCCACAAAGTGCGCCGCAAAGCTTTCAGACACCTCTAAACATCCTGCCATAACGGTATCGACATAGGTTTGAACGATAGGGCTGTCTTCACAAGGCGCTGTAATATCGTCTTTGATGTAAACCCAGATCGATTGATCCGTTTTGAAATCAGTTTGGCTCTCTATCTGATCGGCTTTTAACTCGATTCGATGATAGCCACGTTCACGGCGATCAAACTCAGCCAAGGCTACATCATCGACTTCAAGCAAAACACCATTCACTTGCCCTTCACCAAGATTGACGATCAACGGGGATAATACATAACTGTCGTCGATCTTACTCCAGTGACGCACTAAGCCATGAACAATCGCAGGGATCGCTTGCCCAGTTTGACCGGTAAGCTGGCGTGAAGATGAGTTGATTAAGCTGCCATAACCAAAAATATACATCGCGTTCCCTGTTTGAGTTTTTTCATTTAAGTCTAACTTTACTATATGTGTCGCAATCGCAAAAGTCAGTAAGTTTTTATTCATACATCTATATGTCTTTATGACTCTTTTCGTTGTGTTTTTTTGACTTATTTATTGGCTAGTGAATCTTGTGAGTAGCTGTTTTACGGGCTTTATCGAATTGGCGCGTTTAATGCAGTGTGATCAGCAGATTGCATCGAATGTGATGTACACCAAATTGGGTTTAGGTAATACCTTAGCCACTATCTGAGAATTAGGAGCGAGTTTGTTAAATATCACAGATAAAAGTGTAGAAGACGCAATTCCAGCCTACCTGCGTTTAGGCTTTCGACCATTCTTCTTTTTAGGCAGCCTCTATGCCGTGATTACGATTGTGGCTTGGGTCATCATGTTCCAAAACGGTCAGCCAGAAATGCTAAAAGTACCGGCACTGTGGTGGCATGTGCATGAGATGCTGTTTGGTTTTTCGATGGCGATTGTTGCCGGCTTTGTACTTACTGCCGTGCAAACTTGGACGGGGGTCAATGGCACCAAGCATTATCGATTAGGAGTGCTGGTCGGCTTGTGGTTGGCGCCTCGTATTCTGTTTTGGACACCAGCGCCGTTATGGCTGATCTCATCGGTTGAGGCGCTGTTCTTAATCTTCGCCGCTTACGAGATTGGCTTTCGAGTTGTAAAATCGAAAGGATGGAAGAACCTGTTCTTTATTCCGCTCTTTATACTGGCTATCGTGGCGAACTTTGCTAGCTACGCGACCATTAAGGGCATGCCTCCGTTCCCATCATCAGCGGTATGGCAAGCGATGTTGTGGTGGTTTACGTTGTTGCTGTCTGTAATGGGTGGACGAGTGATTCCATTTTTCACAGCGCGTCGTTTCGACTTTGAAAAAGCGCAGCCCTTGGTTTGGTTGGAATGGCTTGCAAACTTGCCTTTGATAGGACTGTTTGTTCTGAGTTTCTTCCCATTGACCTTTGCTCAAGTCGGCAATGAGTTGATGGTATTTGCAGGGGTAACTCAGTTGGTGCGCTTTATCCGTTGGAAGCCTTGGACTACGTTATCTGAGCCCTTGGTGTGGTCGCTGCATGCGGCTTACTTGTGTATCCCTCTCAGCTTGCTGCTCAGAGGTTTGTTAGACAACCCATTTGCCAGTCATAACATGCTGCACTTGTTTGCGATTGGTGGCTTGAGCGGTTTGATTCTTGCGATGATTACGCGCGTGACAATGGGACACACCGGTCGTGCTATCTATAAAGGGCCAAGCATGGCGTTAGCGTTCTCGGCTATTTTTTTAGCAGCGCTCGTACGTAGCTTAGGTGTGACTTTCTTCCCGGCTTATCTGTTTGAGATGGTTAACCTCAGTGCAGGCTTATGGACGTTGGCGTTCGGTCTGTTTATTTGGAAATTTGGCATGATGTTACTAACACCGCGAGTGGATGGTCATCCGGGCTAAGTTAATTTCAGTCTATACAGCATTGGAGTGTGATCCGCTGCAAATATTTGCAGCAATATTCATTGATTTGTGCTCTAATATCGCGCTTACCAAGGGATGGTGTTAAAAGATGCTCACTTAGATGGAGTTATCAAAGTTGACCGATCCCTTAATGATCTCCCTTAGGAAAAAATAGAACATGTCTAAGAACAAAAAATTTGATATCCGCCTTACAGAAAAACGCAACGGTTGGTGTGCAGAGATTACTCGTCAAGTAACGTCTCGCAGCACTACAGTATCTAAGCGTGAGTCTGGTTTCGAAACTGAAGCTCTAGCACAAGAGTGGGCAGAGAAAGAGCTAGCCTCTTTCATCGCAAACCAAGCTGAACGTAACGAGCGTAAATCAGAGCAGCGTAAAGAGCGTGACGAACTACGTCACACTAAAGAGCTTAAAGCTGAGCAAGCACGTGAAGCGCGCGCTAAAGCTCGTGCAGAAGAGCAAGAAGACGCTGAGTAATTCAGTGCATGACTAATTTATAGATCCCTTAATTTTAAGATAAGGGATTTGTGAAAAAAAGCCCCGATACAACTTTTTTCTTTCTAGTTAAAAGTGTATTGGGGCTTTTTAGTTTGTGGAGTTCTGTTTTATTGTGTTTAAGAGCACTGTTTTGGCTTCTCGCTTTTAACGTCGAGCTCTTAAACTTTTAAGCATTGTCTGATCAGTTATTCAGTGCAGTTAGCCAATCATCTTCTGCCACTTCTTCAATGTAGCTTTCTACTGATTGTCCGACTTCTTCATCGTCTTGCTTGAAGTAAGCGATGTGGAACACAGCATCACCTTCGTTGACCAAAGGCAGAGTTTGCTGACCAATCACGATACCGCCTTTGGTTGTGATCACTTGGCCTTCTTGGTGACCCAATGGAGAGCTGATGTAAGCCAGAGTTTGCCCGGCTTCAACTTGTTCACCAAGCCCTACCATATTACGCAAGATGCCGTCTGATTCCGCGCGGATCCAACTGGTCGATTTACTCAATACTGGCTCTGGCAACTTCTTACGGTTCGGGCGCAACATACCGATTTCTTTCATAACTTGGTGAGCGCCAAGGTAACCGGCACGGATCGCTAAAGGATCAAAACGCAGCGCTTCACCACCTTCGTAAGTTAATACAGGAATACCAAGTTTTTCCGCTTCGCTACGCAGTGAACCGTCACGCAGTGGAGAATCAATGATCACTGGTGTTGCAAACGCTTTTGCGATGCGCAGTGTTTCTGGGTTCGACAGGTTTGCACGAATCTGTGGCAGATTCGTACGGTGAATCGCCCCCGTGTGTAAATCTAAGATGAAATCACAGTGCTTCGCAACATTCTCGAAGAAGGTGTAAGCGATACGTGATGTTAACGATCCTTTCTCACTACCAGGGAAGCAACGGTTTAGGTCACGGCGGTCTGGTAGGTAACGAGACTTATGGATGAAGCCGAACACGTTAACGATAGGCACAACAATTAAGGTACCTTTCAACTTCTTCGGATCGATAGCATTGGTTAACTGGCGGGCAATCTCAACACCATTTAACTCATCGCCGTGGATCGCCGCGTTTACCATCAGTGTTGGGCCTGCTTGGCGACCGTGAATGATTTCAATCGGGATCGAAAGTGGAGAATGCGTGTAAAGCTGAGCTGCTTGTAGTTCAATCTCCATTCGCTGTCCTGGCTGAACAGTATAACCAAGTAATTCGAATGGTTGGTTAGGTTTTAGTCTTGCCATTTAGGTTGTTCTCAACATGGTGATAATTCGTTAACACGGAATGTAGCAATCGTTGATTTTTAGTACGAATCAATCGCTTTACGGTGACGACAAAAGTTTTTTATGAAGGGGCTTCTGAATTGGTTTCAGTTTTTTATTTGGCTAATTGAAGGGTGTTTCAAATTGTGAGTTTTCTGACAATACATTGATTTAGCTCTGATATTTGTTATTCAGTTCGTTGGTATTATCCACCGCCATTTTTTGGCGGCCAAATTCAAATATTGAGATCAAAATGAAAAAAACAATTTCAAAAGTCGTTGCACTGGCGGTGGTTTCTGTCGCTTTATCTGGCTGTGTTGGTAGTAACGCAGTAACGGGTTACTTAATGAAGTTTAATGTTAAGGCTGTTGATAACCGTTACGCACGTGGTGGTTTGAACATGCTACTTGCACCTGCTTACGGCCTGACGGTTGCTGCTGATTACCTGGTATTCAATTCACTAGAGTTCTGGACTGGTAGCAACCCACTAACGGGCTCTCCACACATCTTTGATACAAAGACTGACACTTACCTAGACATTAATAACCAACTTGACCCGTCTCTAACGGAAGCGCCAATAGGTCCTATCACGAGTGCAGATGTGATCGAGCAGGGTCAAATGCAGCAGATTGATGAAAACACGATCCAAATGGACATTACTTACCAATCTGGTGAGCGCGCGACGTTAATCGGTGTTCGTGATGGTGAGATGGTGACGTACTTCATCGATGGCGAAGTTGTGGCACAAACTTCAATTGATGAGCTAGAAAGCTACGCGGCTTCACGCGCTTAGTTATACCAATCGTAGTAAATAACTGGTCACCCTAGCTTGTTAAAAATCTCGATAACTGCGTTGTGATTTTTGATTGTAGAATAACTACTTATCAGAAAATCACGCCTTGTTCTCAAGCCTTTTTCCTGCGCTATTTCTGAACACTTACTTACTGTGATTGGTATTACTTCTTTAGTCACAAATAGTCGATTACAAAGATTAGATACAAAAACAGGTACTCATTGAGTACCTGATTTATTTTGCCTCGGATAAACGGTGTTTACTGAAAAGTACGATTTATTGAGCAAACATAGCTTATCGAATTAAGCTTTTTCTGGGATTGCTTCAAGCAGTGCAACCATTTGGTTCCAGAATAGCTCAACGGTGTCGATCTTCACTTTCTCATCAGGAGAGTGCGGGAACTTGATGGTTGGGCCGAAAGAAACCATATCCATGTTCGGGTAAGGTTCTTTGAATAGACCACACTCAAGACCAGCATGGATAACCATGATGTTTGGCTTGTGACCGTAGATACCTTCGTACATGTCGCGGAAGATATGCATGATTTCTGAATCTGCGTCTGGTTTCCAACCAGGATAAGCACCAGAGAACGCGATGTTAGCACCTGCTAGTTCAGCAATAGAGTGAAGCATGCTTTCTACTTGGCTGCGACCTGAGTCGATAAGGGAACGGATCAGGCAAAGTACTGTGATTGAATTCTCTTCTGTCGTGATCACACCTACGTTTAGAGATGTTTCCACAACACCTTCAATCTCGTCACTCATACGAATCACGCCGTTTGGTGCTGCGTTAAGTGCTGCGATAAAGCGCGTCTGTTCTGCTTGTGCAAGAGTACCCATTTCAACGGCGACTTCTTCGTTGAATGTTACGATGCTGTCTTCGATGTTACCTAGTTCAGTTGATAGAAGCTCGGTGTAGTAGTTGTATAGCGAAGCCAGTTCCTCTTGGTTTGCAGCAGGAACTGCAACCGTTACGAAACCTTCACGAGGAATTGCGTTACGAAGGCTACCACCTTTGAACTCTACGATGCGAAGGTCTAGCTTTTTTGCGTGACTCGCTAAGAAACGGGCAAGTAGTTTGTTTGCGTTTGCACGACCAGTATGGATATCACAACCCGAGTGACCGCCTTTAAGGCCTTTAAGTGTTAGTTTGCGCGTTACGAAATCTGCAGGAATAGCATCTCGAGTGATGTCGAAAGTCATTGTACCGTCGATACCGCCAGCACAACCCATGTATACTTCACCTTCTTGCTCTGAATCGGTATTAAGAAGGATATCGCCTTCTAACCAACCAGCTTCAAGACCGAAAGCACCTGTCATTCCTGCTTCTTCATCTACAGTGAGTAGAACTTCGATAGGGCCGTGCTTGATTTCGTTTGAAGCAAGAACCGCTAGGCAAGAAGCCATGCCCATGCCGTTATCAGCGCCAAGTGTTGTGCCTTTTGCTGTAACCCACTCACCATCAATGTATGGCTGGATAGGATCTTTAGCGAAGTCGTGAACCGTGTCTTCGTTCTTTTGTGGAACCATATCGATGTGCGCTTGCAGCACCACACCTTTTTTGTTTTCCATGCCTGGCGTTGCAGGTTTAGTAATGAAGACGTTACCCGTTGGGTCGCGACGCACATTTAAACCTTGCTCTGTTGCCCAAGCAATAATGTATTGAGCTAGCTCTTCCTCATGCTTAGAAGGATGTGGGATTGAGCAAATCTTATCGAAGAACTGCCAAATAGGGGCAGGGGATAATTTACTGATCTCAGAATGGAATTCAGACACGGATGACTCCTTTTTTATTTGGTAACCATATATTTAGGATTCTCATGGGTAAAAACCTAGAACAAAAATCTAAAATATGGGTCTGTTTTGATGGTAACAGCATACCACTTGAGTGTTTTGACGAGTAGCGCTTCTAAACCTCAAACACCTCAAATTTTGAAAGCGATTTTGTCCATCCGATCATAACTAAGCGCTTTGATGCTTATAAATAACCCAAGCAAACGTTTGTTTAAGTCTATTTTGTAATTTAATTACACTTATGGGTTTGGGTGGTGATCTTATTTAGTCAAAAATGTGATGTGGCGCAATAAAAAGTTGTAATATTTTTTCTTTAGGGTATATTGATAACCAACTTCTAAGGTGAAGAGTAAATGCTCAAAGGATGAGTCCGTTTTATCGCCTCCAAGGAACCGAGAAATCAAATTCGTTTTTTATTGATTTATTAAGGTGATAGTTATGAAAGGTTTACCATCTGCAATGTTCTGGCTTAACAGCTCTGTTTACACTAGCAACTTTGCATACCCTACAAGCTTTGGTTACTAATACCGTAAGCATGTAACTCGAACAGTTTTGTTCACCCCTATATATTGGAATTCTTTTACAACCCTTTTGGTTGACAGATTCTACCGCCACTCAGTTTTGAGTGGCGTTTTTTTTGCCTGCTACTTTTCCAAACCGCTTTAGCTTGTCACTTTCCCTGCTGTTCTGCATGGTTGTTTTTTAAACGCCGAAATATCAATTTACGCCTGATTACTGATCTTGTTGAAAAATACATAACTCTTGTGGGTTTGAATTCAGAGTTTAATGGCTAGGTTCTCTATTAAAATAATTGATGGTCGAAAAAGTAACCAAGAAATTCCATCATGAATAATAGTATTAATTAACTGTTTATTATGGTTATTTTCTCTAGCTACCTTCCTTTTTAATCGCTTTGTTTCATAAAGTATTCTGATAAATATCGATTAGAGCCTTAATTCTATCTGGAATTTGTTATTTGATAACTTTATAATCCACGGCCAATCGATTACGCAACCGTTTACTCTTATAGGATTCGATAATGTTCGAAAAGCTATTCAAACTCAGTGAAAATGGCACCAATGTGCGCACTGAAATCATCGCAGGTCTAACAACCTTCCTAACAATGGCTTACATTATTTTTGTAAACCCAATGATTCTAGCTGACGCAGGGATGGACCATGGCGCTGTATTTGTAGCAACCTGTTTAGCGGCTGCTATTGGCTGTTTTATCATGGGCTTTGTTGCTAACTACCCAATTGCTCAAGCACCAGGTATGGGGCTGAATGCATTCTTTACTTACGCTGTTGTAATGGGGATGGGTTATACGTGGCAAGTTGCTTTGGCAGCGGTTTTCGTATCGGGCGTAATCTTCATTTTCTTAAGTATCTTTAAGATTCGTGAATGGATTATCAACTCTATCCCTATGTCTCTGCGTGTAGGTATCTCTGCGGGTATTGGCCTTTTCCTTGCGTTTATTGCTCTTAGCAATGCTGGCATCGTTGTTTCTAACCCAGCAACCAAGGTTTCACTTGGTGATATTACCGCGATTGCCCCAACCCTAGGCGCACTTGGTTTTTTCCTTACGATTGCTCTTGTTCATCGTGGTGTGAAAGGCGCAGTCATGATCGCTATTCTAGCTATCACGGCTCTTGGTATTGCTATTGGTGATGTTCAATACGGTGGCATCATGTCTACACCACCAAGCTTAGCACCTACGTTTATGCAGCTTGATTTCTCTGCGGTATTTGAAATAGGTATGATTTCAGTCGTATTCGCATTCTTGTTCGTCGATTTGTTCGATACTGCGGGTACTTTGGTGGGGGTTGCAACGAAAGCAAACTTAATCAAGGAAGACGGTAAACTTCCTCGTTTAAACAAAGCACTGCTTGCTGACTCTACAGCAACGTCTATTGGTGCATTGCTAGGTACATCAAACACGACTTCTTATGTTGAAAGTGTTGCAGGCGTAGCGGAAGGTGGCCGTACAGGTCTAACAGCTGTTGTGGTTGGTATCTTATTCCTACTGGCTCTTTTCTTCTCGCCACTTGCAGGTATGATTCCGGCTTACGCAACATCAGGCGCATTGTTCTATGTAGCCATTCTGATGATGTCTGGCCTCGTGGGCATTGATTGGCGTGATCTTACGGAAGCTGCACCTGTCGTGGTAACATGTCTGCTTATGCCGCTGACATACTCTATTGCTGAGGGTATTTCACTTGGTTTCATCGCTTACGCTGTAATTAAGCTGCTAAGTGGTAAAGGTCGCGACGTTTCACCTGCTGTGTGGGTAATGTCGGCTATCTTTATTCTTAAATACATTTTCGCTTAATCGTCTAGATTTCTGCTTAACCGCTGAAGAGGCTATGTTTGGCATAGCCTCTAATAACATGACAAAATTATTAGGTTTTATACTATGAGCAACAAATTCGTTATCACTTGGGACAACATGCAGACTTACTGCCGTCAACTAGCTGAAAAGCAAATGCCAGCAGAGCAGTGGAAAGGTATCTGGGCGGTCAGCCGTGGTGGTTTGGTTCCTGGCGCAATCTTGGCTCGTGAATTGGGTATTCGTCACGTAGATACGATTTGTATCTCGAGCTACGACCACGATCACCAACGTGATATGACAGTCGTTAAAGCTCCTGAAGGTGACGGTGAAGGTTTCTTAATCGTTGAAGATCTTGTTGATAGTGGTGACACTGCACGCAAGCTTCGCGAAATGTACCCTAAAGCGAAATTAATCGCAGTATGTGCAAAACCATCTGGTGCGCATTTACTCGATGAATACATTGTTGATATCCCTCAAGACACATGGATTGAGCAACCTTGGGATACGAGCCTAAGCTACGTTGAGCCAGTAAATCGCAAGTCAAAATAAGCGCAAGCTAAATTTTTTGAGAAATGACCCATCATAGGGTCATTTTTTTTTATATGATGAGTGACAACCATTTCTTATTAAGTATTCCAATGTCTGAATCAAAAGAAACGAGCTTAAACCTTTCGGAAACCTTGTTTGTTAAGCATAAGCAGGCCAAAGAGACCTCAATGCTAACGTGTTACATGCCCAGCTCCGAAGCGTTGCTCGGCGAGAAGCGTAAGCAGCACAATTCATCATGGTACCGAAACTTAAGACGTCTGCAGTGGGTATGGCAAGGGGTTAATCCAATAGAGCAAGAAGCTGTATTGGCTCGAATTGCGTCATCAAAGAACTCCCGAACGACTGATGAGTGGTTAGACACTGTGATGGGTTACCGCAGCGGTAACTGGGCTTACGAGTGGACTAAGCTAGGCATGCAGCACCAAAATAGTTCGAACGAAAAGAGTGGTGAAGAGATGGCAGAAGAATTGTTCTCTGCATCTTTGTGCTTCAGCATTGCGGGCTACCCACATCTTAAGAACGACAGCCTTGCAGTCCAGGCTCAAGTATTGGCGAACGCCGCTTATTCTGAAGCGATTAAGCATACCAAGCTGATCGTCAAACAGATTGAAGTGCCATACCAAAACAAGAAAATCAAAGCGAATTTGCATCTAACCAAAACGGACAAGCCACAACCCGTTGTGATTGTGAGTGCTGGCTTGGATAGCTTGCAAACTGATATGTGGCGCTTGTTTAGAGATTACTTAGCACCGAAGAACATTGCGATGCTAACCGTAGATATGCCATCGATAGGACATAGTTCACACTGGCCATTAACCGAAGACTCTTCTTGTCTGCATCAAGCCGTGTTGAATGAACTGCCTAACATTCCGTGGGTGGATCATCATAAGGTCGGGTTATTTGGTTTTCGTTTTGGTGGCAATGCAATGGTGAGGCTATCTTTTATCGAACAGCGCAAGCTTAAAGCTTGTATCTCTTTAGGTGCTCCAATCCACGATATCTTTGTTCATGCCGATAAGTTAAAGCAGATGCCTAAAATGCATTTGGATGTGTTGGCTTCTCGCCTTGGTAAAGGTGCGGTGGATATCAATAGCCTTTCTGGACAATTGATGGCGTGGTCGCTCAAAGTTCAAGGTTTGTTATCTAACAGTAAGACGAGTGTCCCTATTTTGGCATTGGCTTTGGAGGGTGACCCGGTGTCGCCACATACGGATAATCAACTGGTTGCTATTTACAGTGATTACGGTAAAGCGAAGAAAATTAAAACTAAATCAATTACACAAGGTTATGAGCAATCCCTCGAATTGGCGATAAAGTGGCTTGAGGATGAATTATTTAGGTGACATTTCTCCGAAATTAGTTAAGCATGAAAAGTGTACAGATTAAGTACCTGATACTCAGTGACTATTTATAAAATCAAAGGCTATTTAGCCGTTTGCTTTAAACCTGAGTAACGTCATTCTTAACATTGAAGATGGAGATTCAATATGTCAGAAGTGACACAACAACCTACTCACTATCGTTTGCTTAATGTTTTAAAGGCTATTGGCCCTTATCTAAGAGAGCCGCAATCAAAAGAAGGGCACTATATTTTTGATTGCTTGTCTGTGTGTGTGAACGATAAAAAATCACCAGAAGAACGTGAGTTCTGGGGCTGGTGGTTGAAGCTAGATAAGTCGGAAGAGGGATATTCGGCGAAATACAACATCGGTAAATACAACACTGATGGTAATTGGGATTCTTTGCCACTGCCTAAGAAAGCGGTCACCGAAGTCTCTCGAACTCAAGTAGCCTTTCATAAAAAATTGGTTGATGAACTTCAAACTAAATTTGAAATCAGCGTTCAATTCGACGAAGAGTCTGTCGAATTCATCTGATTTTAAAGGTTAGTCTTCTCTATAGAGCAAAAAGGTGCGATTTCGCACCTTTTCTACTTGTGAATTCCCCTGTTGATTGTTAAAACATCACCTCTTATTTGTTTTATCCATAAAAGACTTCATGACAATAAATCATCAAAGCGGGACAACAACACAGCGTAAAACTGTCGTTGTTAAACTGGGTACCAGTGTCTTAACTGGTGGAACATTGGCATTAGATCGTGCTCACATGGTTGAGCTGGTTCGTCAATGTGCTGAATTAAAAAAACAAGGCCACTCAGTGGTTATGGTTTCGTCTGGCGCAATGGCGGCAGGGCGTGAGCACCTTGGTTACCCCGCACTTCCCAACTCAATGGCAAGCAAGCAGCTGCTGGCGGCCGTTGGGCAAAGCCAGTTGATTCAAGCTTGGGAGTCTTTGTTCGCTATTTATGGCCTTAAGATTGGCCAGATGCTGCTGACTCGCGCTGATCTTGATGATCGCGAGCGTTTTCTAAATGCACGGGACACGATTAATGCATTAGTCGACCACGATATTATCCCCGTGGTTAATGAAAATGACGCAGTCGCGACCAGCGAAATTAAAGTGGGTGATAATGATAACTTATCAGCACTGGTTGGTATTTTATGCGGTGCGGATAAGCTTTTGCTGCTAACCGACCAAAAAGGTTTGTTTACAGCTGACCCTCGTAAAGATCCAAATGCAGAGCTCATCAAAGAAGTAAAAACGATTGATGACACACTGCGTAAGATCGCAGGCGGCAGTGGAACTACGTTGGGTACTGGCGGAATGGCAACCAAACTGCAGGCGGCTGATATTGCTCGTCGTGCGGGGATTGAAGTGATTATCGCGGCGGGCAGTGCTGAAAATGTGGTGTTCGACTCATTGAGTGACAGCCCACAAGGCACCCGTTTCTTGCCTTTAGCAGAAGCACTTGAAAACCGTAAACGTTGGATTTTAGCTGGCCCAGCTTCTGTTGGTCACATCGTGGTAGATGATGGTGCAGTCAATGCTGTGCATACTAAAGGCAGTAGCTTGTTGGCTAAAGGGGTCGTTCGAGTTAAAGGCGAATTCTCTCGTGGTGAAGTCACTCAAGTCACAGATAGAAAAAGTAAAGTCATTGCGCGTGGCATCGCCAGTTATTCGAGCCAAGACCTAGCGAAAATAGCGGGTAAGCACAGTAAAGATATTGGTGACATTCTTGGTTACGACTATGGTTCAGAGGTCATTCACCGTGATGACCTGGTTGTGATTCAAGAGTAGCTCGTGATGATAAGGCGATGCACTGCGAATATGCATAATCGTAAAGCGCCTTTTTACATCAAACGACAGACTGAATTTAGGAGAGTTAAACATGGATTTAACTAACATGGGTATCGCAGCAAAAGACGCTGCTTTCCACCTAGCGACCGCATCAACGGCGCAAAAGAACAAGGCATTGGCGATCATCGCTGATGAGTTAGAAGCAAACGCTGCAACGATTCTAGAAGCGAACGCGAAAGATATTGAATTAGGTCGCGAAGCGGGTTTAACCGACGCACTGCTTGATCGTCTACTTCTTAATGAAGAGCGCTTAACCGGCATCGCTAATGATGTGCGTAACGTGATTAGCTTGAATGACCCAGTAGGCAGCGAAATTGACAGTAAGGTACTGGAAAACGGTATGTCACTGTCTCGCCGCCGCGTGCCACTTGGTGTGGTTGGTGTTATCTATGAAGCGCGTCCGAACGTAACCATCGATATTGCAGCTCTGTGTCTGAAGACAGGTAACGCAAGCATTTTACGTGGTGGTAAAGAGACGTTCTTCTCGAACATGGAACTGGTTAAAGTTATCCAGTCTGCATTAGAGAAAGCGGAGCTTCCAGCTGCTTCTGTTCAGTATATCGAGAAACCAGATCGTGAACTTGTATCTCAGTTGCTTAAACTGGATGACTACGTGGATATGATCATTCCTCGTGGTGGTGCTAGCCTGCACAAGATGTGTAAAGAGAACAGCACCATTCCAGTGATCATTGGCGGCTTCGGTATCAGTCATATTTTTGTTGATGAAAGTGCTGACCTTGAAAAGTCGGTAGATGTTGTCGAAAACTCAAAAGTTCAGCGCCCATCAGCGTGTAACTCGTTAGATACACTGCTAGTTCATGAAGCGGTTGCTGAAGCCTTCCTAGCTAAGCTAGCACAGCGCTTAGCAGGCAAAGTCACATTAGTTGTCGACGCTAGCGCTAAATCGATGCTGGCTGGTTTTAACGATCAACGTGATGCAATTGAAGGAGACTTTGACACCGAATGGCTAAGCTACACGTTAGGCGTGAAAGTAGTCGCGGACGTTGCAGACGCGATTGACCATATGCGCGTACACAATGCGAGCCACTCAGACGCAATCATGACCAATAGCCTAGAAAGCTCTGAGCGTTTCATTAATTCTGTCGGTTCGGCAGCTGTGTATGTGAATGCATCAACTCGATTTACCGATGGCGCACAGTTTGGTTTAGGTGCTGAAGTTGCTGTATCTACTCAGAAATTGCATGCTCGCGGCCCAATGGGCTTAGAAGAGCTGACAAGTTACAAATGGGTAGGTAAAGCGAACTATTTAGTTCGTGGTTAACGTTGGTCGTTAATTTTAGTCTTTAGCTCATTTTTGAAATGGCTATCGAGTAACAATAATCAATGAATCACCACACAAAAGGGCCTCAATTGGCCCTTTTTCTTTCCTAACGTTTGGCAATTCCGTTACACTGATATTCAATTATTTGGAGGTGATATGCATTGTCCTTTTTGTTCAGAGAACGACACTAAAGTAATCGATTCAAGACTGGTAGCCGATGGCCATCAGGTTCGTCGTCGCCGTCAATGCCTTGCATGTAGTGAACGTTTTACTACGTTCGAATCGGCAGAACTTGTGATGCCTAAAGTCATAAAGTCGAATGGAAACCGCGAACCATTTAATGAAGATAAAATGGTGGGTGGTGTACAGCGCGCCCTAGAAAAACGCCCAGTGAGTGCTGATGCGATTGAACTTGCGATCAGTACGATTAAGTCACAACTCCGTGCAACTGGTGAGCGTGAAGTACCAAGCGAGATGATTGGTAATCTTGTGATGGGCCAATTGAAAGAACTGGATAAAGTAGCGTACATCCGTTTTGCCTCTGTTTACCGCAGTTTTGAAGACATCCGAGAGTTTGGCGAAGAAATCGCTAAATTAGAGGACTAACCCTTTAATCATGCCGATTTTTACTCCCCTAGATTTTAAAATGATGTCGCGTGCTATTCAATTAGCGAAGCGCGGCATTTATACCACGGCACCCAACCCGAATGTGGGCTGTGTCATTGTACAAACTGATGGTCAGATCGTTGGTGAAGGTTTTCATGCCAAAGCTGGCGAACCTCATGCTGAAGTGCACGCTATGCGAATGGCGGGTGACAAGGCAAAAGGCGCGACCGCTTATGTCACGCTAGAACCTTGTTCGCACTATGGTCGAACGCCACCTTGTGCAGAAGGTTTGATTAAGGCTCAAGTTTCAAAAGTGATTTGTGCCATGCAGGACCCAAACCCAAAAGTCGCAGGTCGTGGTATCAAAATGCTACGCGATGCGGGTATTGAGGTTGAAATTGGTTTGCTAGAGCAAGACGCTCTCGACTTGAATCCTGCATTTATCAAGCGTATGCAAACTGGCATGCCATTCGTTCAGTTAAAGATGGCCGCTAGCCTTGATGGGCAAACGGCATTGGAAAATGGCCAAAGCCAGTGGATCACATCGCCAGAATCGCGTCGTGATGTTCAGAACTACCGAGCAAAATCAGGCGCGGTGCTATCAACCAGCCAGACTGTGATTGAAGACAACGCGTCGTTGAATGTTCGTTGGACAGAGTTGCCAAGCAGTATCAAAGATCATTACGCTGAAGACGAGCTGCGTCAGCCGATTCGCGTAATTCTTGATCGTC
Organism: Vibrio sp. ECSMB14106; assembly: GCF_000972265.1. Taxonomy (NCBI): domain Bacteria; kingdom Pseudomonadati; phylum Pseudomonadota; class Gammaproteobacteria; order Vibrionales; family Vibrionaceae; genus Vibrio; species Vibrio sp. ECSMB14106. The sequence continues at coordinate 91,500 of NZ_LAUM01000009.1, forward strand.
AAAACCAACTGCGTCCTGAACTCAAGTTATCCCAGACTCCAACATCCGTGTTGAGAGTAGCGGAAGCGTCTGCTGATATTGAAGTCGGAACCACAGATGCAGGTCAGCTTGATTTGCACGATCTGATGCGTCAATTACCTGCCAATCATATCGACCATATTTGGGTCGAAGCGGGCGCTACATTGGCAAAAAGCTTGATTGAAGAACAGCTGGTGGATGAGCTAATCCTCTATTTAGCACCTAAACTTATGGGCAGTGACGGACGAGGTTTGATGGGCGCATTAGGGCTCACTTCAATGTCTGACGTTATTGACCTAGAAATTAAAGATGTTCGACAGGTTGGTGTGGATATTCGTATCGTCGCGAAACCAATTATGACTAAACCAAGAGCGGTGAAACCACTCTCGAAATAGTCACCCTAACTACATACGTGTCGTTGACAACAGAAAGAGTTTTAAAATGTTTACAGGAATTGTAGAAGCCGTCGGAACATTGAGTGCAATCACTCCCCGCGGAGAAGACATTACCGTAACGGTTAATGTTGGCAAGCTTGATATGGCTGACGTTCAGTTAGGCGATAGTATTGCAACCAATGGTGTGTGTTTGACGGTTGTTGAGTGCAACGACCACAGCTACAGTGCAGACCTTTCGCTTGAAACCCTGAAAAAAACGGGTTTTGTCGATTACCAAGCGGGCGATAAAGTTAACCTTGAGAAAGCAATGTTACCAACCACGCGTTTCGGTGGACACATCGTGTCTGGTCACGTTGATGGTGTGGGCGAGATTGTTGAGCGTAACCAAGTAGGGCGTGCGATTGAGTTTTGGGTAGAAATGCCAGCTGAAATAGCAAAGTACGTAGCTCAAAAAGGTTCAGTCACGGTTGATGGTATTAGCCTGACTGTGAACGATTTACGCAAGAATGCCTTTAAGTTGACTATCGTTCCTCATACCTCTTCAGAAACGACCATCGACCAGTTCAATGTTGGTCGTAAAGTGAATCTAGAAGTCGATGTATTAGCGCGCTACATGGAGCGTCTACTGCAAGGCCAACAGCAAGAGTCTGAGCCTAAATCTCGATTGACGATGGAATTCTTACAGCAGAATGGTTTTGCTTAAAAGCTTGTACAAAGCGCGCTAAATACCGCTTTGTAAATCAGAGCAATATCATCAGGTTTAAATAGTGTCGGTTCTAGGAAGCAGAACCATTTCAAAGGATATAGAACAATGCCAATTAGTACTCCTCAAGAAATTATTGAAGACATTCGCCTAGGAAAAATGGTTATCCTGATGGATGATGAAGATCGCGAGAATGAAGGCGATCTGATCATGGCAGCAGAACATGTGACGCCAGAAGCGATTAACTTCATGGCGATGTATGGCCGTGGCTTAATTTGTTTAACGCTGACCAAAGAGCGTTCAAGTCGCATGGGGCTAGCACCTATGGTTCAAGACAACAATGCACAATATACCACCAACTTTACGGTTTCGATTGAAGCGGCTGAGGGCGTAACGACGGGTATCTCTGCATCAGATCGCGCGGTGACGGTTCAAGCTGCGGTAGCCAAAGATGCCAAAGCGGCTGACTTGGTTCAACCTGGTCATATTTTCCCACTGACTGCACAAGAAGGCGGCGTTTTAACGCGCGCTGGCCACACTGAAGCAGGTTGTGATTTAGCTCGTCTAGCGGGCTGTGAACCAGCTTCGGTTATCGTTGAGATCCTAAACGACGACGGCACTATGGCTCGTCGCCCTGATCTTGAAGTGTTTGCAGACAAGCATGACATCAAGCTAGGTACCATTGCTGACTTGATCGAATACCGTAACAACACAGAAACAACGATTGAGCGCGTTGCCCAATGTCACTTACCAACAGAGTTTGGTGATTTCGAGCTGGTGACTTACCGCGATACGATTGATAACCAAATCCACTACGCAATGCAAAAAGGTGACTTGTCTGATGGCGCTCCTTTAGTGCGTGTTCATCTGCATGATACGTTTACCGATCTGCTTCATTCCGACCGTGGCACTGAGCGCAGCTGGTCGTTAGATAAAGCGATGAAGCGCATCGGTGACGAAGGCGGGGTGCTGGTTATTCTTGGTAATGAAGAGTCGTCTGATTCTTTGATTTACAAAGTGAAGACATTCGAAGCACAAGATAAGAACGAGCAGCCAACCATGGCGAAGAAGCAAGGTACTTCGCGCCGTGTTGGGGTAGGTTCTCAGATTCTTCAAGATTTAGGTGTGCACGATATGCGTCTGCTTTCTTCAAGCACTAAGCGTTATCACGCATTGGGTGGTTTTGGTCTTAATGTTGTTGAATACGTTTGTGAGTAGTCACTTACCTATCAGTTTGTAGCACATAAATTAATGATGATTCTGCTTGATCTTTTGGTAACGAATTAAGCCAAAAGAGTATAGTCGCCAAGCTCAATTTTTCGTGCGTTAAATGCAGATGCTTGGCGACTTGTTGTTCCTATACGGTTGGGAGCAACACTGCATTATCATCTTTACATCCCAGGTGTCCGTTCTTCTAAATTAGCATTAGATATTGCTCACAGTTTTGTGCTAGAATCCGGCGATTCTCACTTTATGAAAATAGTTAAAGGAAGGCTTATGAAAGTGATCGAGGGTGGCTTCCCAGCGCCAAATGCAAAAATTGCTATCGTTATTGCTCGTTTCAACAGTTTTATTAACGAAAGTTTACTTTCTGGTGCAATCGATACTTTAAAGCGTCACGGACAAGTAAGCGAAGACAACATTACTGTTGTTCGTTGCCCTGGTGCAGTTGAACTTCCACTGGTAGCGCAGCGCGTTGCAAAAACAGGTAAGTTCGATGCGATTGTATCTCTTGGTACAGTTATCCGTGGTGGTACACCTCACTTTGACTATGTTTGTAGTGAATGTAATAAAGGTTTGGCACAAGTGTCTCTGGAATATTCTCTTCCAGTTGCGTTTGGTGTTCTTACCGTTGATACGATCGATCAAGCTATTGAACGCGCAGGGACCAAGGCTGGTAATAAAGGTGCAGAAGCAGCACTTAGCGCACTTGAGATGATCAACGTTCTTTCTGAAATCGATTCCTAATGGGGGCCAGTGTGAAACCAGCCGCACGTCGTAATGCACGTCAATTTGCTCTACAAGCAATTTATTCATGGCAAATTACTAAAGAAAATATTGCTACCGTTGAAGAACAGTTCTTATCTGGTGGTAAGTATGATGAAGAAGAGCATCATGCTACAGAGCCTGCTCTAGCTATGCCTGAAACAGACGTTGCATACTTCCGCGACCTACTAACTGGTGTTGCTCTTAGCCACATGGAACTTGATAGCAAGCTTCGTCCATTCGTATCTCGCCCTATGCAAGATCTGGATTTGATGGAACTCGCGCTTCTACGTTTAGCTATGTACGAGATGACTCGTCGTGAAGATGTACCATACAAAGTGGTTATCAACGAAGCTATTGAACTTGCAAAAGTATTTGCAGCAGAAGACAGTCATAAGTTTATTAACGGTGTGCTTGATAAAGCTGCGCCGCACGTTCGTAAGAAATAATACGTTCGCTTATTGAATATAAAGGTCAGCTTTTATGCTGGCCTTTTTTGTTACTAAATTATTGTGAAATCTAAAGATAGGGCATGTGATGTCTGGCGAATTTAACCTTATTGAAAAATATTTTGTAAATCGACAACCACAACGTAAAGATGTACACCTGGCTGCGGGCGATGATTGTGCTTTGGTAAAAGCCCCAAGTAATGTTGAGATTGCGATCAGTACTGACACTTTAGTTGCAGGCACACACTTCTTAGCGGAAGCGAACCCAGCTTGGGTCGCACACAAGGCTTTGGCTTCGAATATTAGCGATCTTGCAGCTATGGGGGCGACCCCGTCTTGGGCTTCACTTGCTTTGACCATGCCTGAGGTGGATGAAGAGTGGCTTGCTCCATTTTGTGATTCCTTTTTTAAACTCGCAGACTACTTCGGTATTCAGTTAATTGGTGGTGACACAACGAAAGGGCCACTAAGCCTGACACTGACGGTGCAAGGTTTTGTGCCCGAAGGACGAGCGTTACGCAGAGATGGTGCGAAAATCGGAGACTGGATTTACGTCACGGGTAATTTAGGCGATAGCCAAGCTGGGTTAGACGTGTTACTTAACCCTGAAAAGAACAAAGCGAAGCCTTATGCGTTAGAGCTTGAAGAGAGACACTACCTGAGCACTCCACGCGTTTTGGCTGGTCAGGCATTAGTGAATCTTGCCTCGTCTGCCATTGACATATCAGACGGTGTTATCGCTGACATAAAACATATCCTTAAGCGTTCTCAGGTTGGCGCTAGCATTGATGTTAGTTCGCTACCAATATCTTCTGAATTACGTCAATTCGCCCCTGATATTGAATCTGCCCAGCAATATGCTCTTACCAGTGGTGAAGAGTACGAACTGTGCTTTACTGTGCCTGAAGAAAATAAAGGTTCGTTGGAAAGTGCTTTGTCGCACACTGGAACAAAAGTCACCTGCATTGGGCAGATAAGACCTGTAGAATATTTTGAATTACACAATAATGGTGAACCGCTAAGCTGGGACTTAACTGGTTACGATCACTTTAAGGTTAATTGATGACAAACCCACTATCTCTTATTTCTCTTAAAAACCCTTGGCATCTGTTAGCAACGGGTTTTGGCAGTGGCTTATCGCCTATTATTCCTGGAACGATGGGTACGCTCGCGTCTATTCCATTGTACCTATTGTTGGTTCAATTACCTTTCCCTGCTTATATAGTAGCTGTTGTTATGAGTTGCATTATTGGTATCAAGATCTGCCAAGTGACGTCTGATGATATGGGCGTGCACGATCACGGTTCTATCGTATGGGATGAGTTTGCGGGTTTTTGGATTACCATGAGCCTAGTGCCGATGTTGAATATCCCTACTGATGATTGGAAGTGGTTATTCACTGGCTTTGTGTTATTTCGCTTTTACGATATGGTAAAACCATGGCCAATTGGTTGGCTAGATCAGAGGATCCACGGCGGTTGGGGCATTATGATTGATGATATTGTGGCGGGTATTATGGCCGCTATCTCGCTGTATGCAGTTGCACATTTCGCTGGTTGGTTAGCTAATTAAAAATAGAAAATACCGAATAAGAACAAGGAATAACAATGTCTAAGAAAGTTTATTGTGTTGCTCAGTTTCAGCCAAAAGAAGGTAAATTGAACGAGTTGTTTGAAGTATTAAAGTCGCTAGAGCCAAACACTCTGCGTGAAGATGGTTGTATTCAATACACAGTGACTCGTCATATTCAGAGCCCATTTGCAGAAGGGGATAGCTTTCCTATCGCATTCAACGAGATTTGGGCGGATAACGAAGCGTTTGAAGCGCATTGCCAACGTCGCGAAATTCAACAGTTCTTCCAAGAGCAGTGTGTTGAAGAGACAGGCTTGGTTGAGAACTTTAATGTGGCTATCTACTCTGATGAGCCAGAGAACTACGACGCACCTGTGCTTAAGCCATGTTACTAGCGGAATAACAGCGAATAGTTAATGAGTTAGCAGATATAAAAAAAGGTTGACCTTAAGGTCAACCTTTTTTGTTTTGTAGCTTATATCATTTTCTTGTGAAAGCTATTTAGCAAGGTAATCAGAGATAGACTTCTCAATGCCTTTAGCATCTAAGCCAAGCTCTTCATGCAGTTCACCTTGTGTGCCTTGAGCAATAAACTTGTCTGGTAGGCCGAGATTCAATACAGGCATTAGCAGCTTCTCTTGCATTAAGAATTCAACCACCCCTGTGCCCGCACCACCTGCGATTGCGTTTTCTTCGATTGTTACAAGTATATCGTGGTCAGCTGCAAGTTGTTTGATAAGAGCTTCGTCTAGCGGCTTCACAAAACGCATATCTGTAACCGTCGCATCAATAGCGTCAGCGGCTTGAAGTGCACTCTCAAGGAAAGTACCGAAGCTTAGAATAGCGACTTTCGAACCATCTTTTGCTTTTGCACTTTCGCGAATGATACGACCTTTACCAATCTCAAGCGCAGTAAATTCACTTTGAATCTCAGTACCCATGCCATTACCACGAGGGTAACGAACGGCACTTGGACCTGTGTGCTGGTGGCCTGTGTATAGCATTTGGCGACACTCGTTTTCGTCGCTTGGCGCCATGATCACCATGTTTGGAATGCAGCGCATGAAGCTTAAGTCGAACGCACCTTGGTGTGTTTGACCATCGGCGCCAACAAGACCTGCACGGTCAATCGCAAACATCACCGGTAAATCCATGATAGCCACATCGTGGATCAGCTGATCGTAGCCACGTTGTAGGAACGTCGAGTAGATAGCCACAATTGGCTTATCGCCAGCAATCGCCATGCCGGTTGCTAGCGTCACTGCGTGCTGCTCAGCAATCGCAACATCGAAGTATTGCTCTGGGTACTCTTTAGAAAAACGTACCATGCCAGAACCTTCACGCATCGCTGGCGTGATCGCCATTAGCTTCGGATCCTGCGCGGCCATATCACACAGGAAGTCGCCAAAAATCTTAGAAAAAGTTGGTTTAGAGCTGGTGCTCTTAGGCAGACTTGAATGAGCAGGAGCGAACTTAGGTACGGCGTGATAACCAATTGGGTCTTTCTCTGCTGGTTCGTAGCCTTTGCCTTTCTTGGTCATGATATGCAGGAACTGAGGGCCTTTGAGATCTCTCATGTTCTTCAGCGTTTTAATTAGCTCATTCACATCATGACCATCAACTGGGCCAATGTAGTTAAAGCCTAACTCTTCAAACATGGTGCCAGGAACAACCATGCCTTTTAGGTGTTCTTCTGTACGACGAACGAGCTCTTTAATCGGCGGAACGCCAGATAGCACTTTCTTGCCGCCCTCACGAATAGACGTGTAAAGACTGCCAGAAAGAACTTGAGCTAGGTGGTTGTTTAGAGCCCCTACGTTTTCAGAGATCGACATCTCGTTATCATTAAGGATAACCAGTATGTCATTGTGAATATCGCCCGCGTGGTTCATCGCTTCGAATGCCATACCTGCGGTAATCGCGCCATCACCAATCACACTCACGACTTTACGATTCTTGCCTTCTTTCTTAGCACTGATTGCCATGCCGAGAGCAGCACTGATCGACGTTGAAGAGTGACCAACAGAAAGCGTGTCGTATTCGCTCTCTTGACGCCATGGGAATGGGTGCAGTCCATCTTTTTGACGAATAGTCGACAGACGGTTACGACGGCCAGTAAGGATTTTGTGCGGGTAGGCTTGGTGGCCAACATCCCAAACTAATTGGTCAAAAGGTGTGTTGTACACGTAGTGCAGAGCCACTGTTAGCTCTACCGTACCTAAGCCTGACGCTAAGTGACCACTTGACTGGCTCACTGAGTTAAGAAGATAGGTGCGTAATTCATCACAAAGCTGTGTTAGCGTCTCTTTTGGAAGAAGACGCAAATCCTCTGGCTTATCAGCCAAAGCAAGAGTTGGGTACTTTGATATATCAAGAGTCATAGGTAATGCGCGCTTATTGTCTTAGTTCTTGCGCTCGATGACGTATCGGGCGAACTCTTCGAGTAACTGGGTATTGTATGGGATTGCAGCCAAAGCTTGAAGCGCTTCCTGTAGCAGAGTGTGCGCTTTTTCTTGAGCACCCTCTAAACCTAACAAAGAAGGGTAGGTGCTTTTGTTTAAATTTTGGTCAGAACCCTGTGGCTTACCCAAAGTTTCGGTATCGCTAGTGATATCTAAGATATCGTCTTGAACTTGGAAGGCTAACCCGATGGCGTCGGCATACTTGTCTAATTGAGGCAGTACTTCAAACGCTTTCTCACCAGCAGAAAGTGCACCTAAACGAATTGCACTTTTCATCAGAGCCCCCGTTTTATTACGGTGAACTTCTTCCAGCTCTTCTAGTGTGACTGCGCGGTTTTCTGCTTCAATATCAAGTGCCTGACCAATGCACATACCTTGAGCACCAGAGGCTTCAGCTAGGCGTTGAATCATTCGAACGCGATTGCTTTCCCCGTCAGCACTTAATGTGCCTTCCGCAAGTATAGTAAACGCGAGAGTTTGTAGCGCATCGCCAGTTAAAATTGCTGTCGCTTCATCGTATTTGATATGGCAAGTCTGATGGCCGCGACGAAGGTCGTCATCGTCCATTGCTGGAAGATCGTCGTGAATCAGAGAATAGGCATGAATACATTCGATTGCAGAAGCTGGAGTATCGAGTTCTTCAGCGGTGCAGCCGAGCATCTCCCCTGTAATGTAGACAAGAAATGGACGTGCGCGTTTGCCGCCTAAAAGTAATCCATAACGCATCGCGTTGATAAGATTCTGATTTTGGTGAGGCAGGCGATCAAGCCAAAGGTTCAGTTGCTCGTTATTACGTGCTTGATAAGACAATAATAAAGTCTCGATCATAGGGGATCTCATACAATTCGTTATTCAGGTAGTGGGTGAAAGTCACTAAGTTCTGCATTTTCGTCATTTTGCAGTAGGATACTGACACGCTGTTCAGCATCGTTTAGTTTACTTTGACCAGCACGAGCGAGGGAGATACCTCGTTCGAATTTTTTCAGCGCATCATCTAAAGCTAGATCACCATTTTCTAGTTGATCAACCAAGCCATCAAGCTCTTCGATTGCCGCTTCAAAGCTCATATTTTCAGGTTTCTTAGTAGCCATAATAAATCTGCGTTTGGAAAGATGAACGAACGTTACCCTAGGCCGCAGATATGGTCAAATGTAACCAATAAATTTTGCTATAAAGTTCGTTTTTAAGAGGTTTGAACTTACTTTGGTTGAATAACCTTAGCTTTATCGAGTTTATGCGCTATGGATAAGAGTAAAGTAAGCCAATAGTTGTGATTCAAAAACGAAAAGTGTGATACTTAGGCCAAGAATTGACTAAAAGATCTTATAGTCTGGCCGATAAGAAGATTATCGTCGACGTAGAACTACAAAAAGCATGAGGAGTGCTCAGTGGATTTAGCAACCCTAATAGGTTTAATTGGTGGATTTGCCTTTGTAATCATGGCAATGATCCTAGGTGGTAGCCTCGGGATGTTCTATGACACGACATCCATTTTGATCGTGATTGGTGGTTCAACCTTTGTTGTTCTAATGAAGTTCACCATGGGGCAGTTCTTTGGTGCGGCTAAAATTGCTGGTAAAGCATTTATGTTTAAAGCCGATGAGCCTGAAGATCTGATCGCTAAAGTGGTAGAGATGGCTGATGCAGCACGTAAAGGTGGTTTCTTAGCGCTTGAAGAGATGGAAATTAGCAACAGCTTCATGCAAAAGGGCATCGATTTGTTGGTGGATGGCCACGATGGTGATGTGGTTCGTGCTGCACTACAAAAAGATATATCGTTAACCACAGAGCGTCACGAGCAAGGCGCGAAAGTATTCTCTGCTTTTGGTGATGTTGCGCCTGCAATGGGGATGATTGGAACCCTGGTTGGTCTGGTAGCGATGCTTTCGAACATGGATGATCCAAAAGCGATCGGGCCTGCGATGGCGGTGGCACTTTTAACCACGCTTTATGGTGCAATCCTATCGAATATGGTGTTCTTTCCAATTGCAGATAAACTTGCGCTGCGTCGCGACCAAGAAACACTGAACCGTCGTTTGGTTATGGATGGTGTATTAGCGATTCAAGATGGTCAGAACCCACGAGTGATCGATGGTTACCTGAAGAGCTACCTAAATGAAGGTAAACGTACTATTGATGGTGAACCGGCGTAAGAGGAATTGAAGATGGATGAAGAGAATCCATGTAAATGTCCTCCTCCGGGGTTACCTCAATGGATGGGGACATTTGCTGACTTGATGTCACTGCTAATGTGTTTCTTTGTACTGCTACTTTCGTTTTCAGAAATGGATGTATTGAAGTTCAAGCAAATTGCAGGATCGATGAAGTTTGCGTTTGGTGTACAAAATCGTTTGGAAGTGAAAGATATCCCGAAAGGGACCAGCATCATTGCCCAAGAGTTTCGTCCTGGTCGCCCAGAGCCGACACCGATTGATGTGATCATGCAACAGACCATTGATATTACGCAGCAGACGCTAGAGTTTCATGAAGGTGAATCTGATCGAGCGGGCGGTACAATGCGTGACCAAGGCAAGATGACGGGAGGGAAGTCACCAGAAGTTTCCACTCATGACAATCAAAACTCGGAATCGGACCAGCAACAACAGCAAGCTGAAGCCCAATCGCAAGAGATGGAAACCTTGATGGAGAGTATCAAGAAGGCGCTAGAACGGGAAATCGATCAAGGTGCGATTGAGGTGGAAAATCTCGGCCAACAGATCGTGATTCGTATTCGTGAAAAAGGCGCATTCCCATCAGGTTCTGCATTTTTGCAGCCGAAGTTTAGACCTTTAGTCAGACAAGTTGCAGAGTTAGTGAAAGATGTTCCGGGTATCGTTCGAATCTCAGGCCATACTGATAATCAACGGCTTGATTCCGACCTTTATCGCTCTAATTGGGACTTATCATCACAACGAGCAGTCTCTGTCGCTCAAGAGATGGAAAAAGTTCGCGGTTTCTCTCATCAACGTTTGAGAGTGCGTGGTATGGCTGATACCGAACCCGTAGAGCCCAATGATACAGAATGGCAACGCAGCCTAAACCGCCGTGTAGAGATCAGTATCATGCAGGGTGAACCACTTTACAGTGAAGAAGTCCCCGTTATTTCTGAGTAGTATCAAGTGATTGAGTGAACCAGAAAGCCCAACTTTATGATGAAGTTGGGCTTTTCTTTCTATTCATTTAGTTTCTTTGTGTTATTGGCTTGTCATCGACTGATTGCGGGTTGGTGCATCTATCAAACTATTGATGGCAAACAGAGGCGCTATTTTTAATAAGGAGCGTATTTATTAATGGTGCCAAAGCCAAGCACTCTTTTCCTTGTTTCACTTTCTCATGTATAATTCGCGCCCTTAGATTTAGATATGATCTACTCTTGCTTAAAGTGCTGTGTAAATTGTCTAATTTACTTGGCGAAGAGCCTTTTAAAAATTTTGAACATTAATGTTGTGAAAGTACTATGAAATTTATTGTTAAGCCCCATCCGGAAATTTTTGTAAAAAGTGAATCGGTGCGTAAGCGCTTCACAAGGATTCTAGAGTGCAACATTCGTAACGTAATTCAGCGTCGTTGTGAAGGAGTTGCGGTATTTAACCGTCGCGACCACATCGAAGTAACATCAGAAAGTGATAAGTACTACTCAGAAGTGTTAGAGGCATTGACTCACACGCCGGGTATTCATCATTCTCTAGAAGTACAACAGTCAGAATTTAAAGACTTACACGATATTTATGAGCAAGTACTAGAACGCAGCCGTGCTGACATTGAAGGCAAGACTTTCTCTGTGCGTGCTAAGCGTCGTGGTAAGCATGATTTTACGTCTATCGAGCTAGAGCGCTACGTAGGCGGTGGCTTAAACCAAGCGGTTGAGTCAGCGAAAGTTCGACTTAAGAACCCTGATGTGACCGTTAAGGTTGAAGTGTCTAACGACAAACTTAACCAAGTACTCGCTCGTCATAAAGGCCTTGGTGGTTTCCCTCTTGGTACTCAAGAAGATCTACTCAGCTTGATCTCTGGAGGCTTCGACTCTGGTGTCTCTAGCTACCTTCATATCAAACGTGGTTCTAAGGTTCACTACTGTTTCTTTAATCTTGGTGGCCCTGCGCACGAGATTGGCGTTAAACAAGTGGCTCACTACCTATGGAACAAATACGGTTCATCGGCAAAAGTGAAGTTCATCTCCGTCGATTTCGAACCAGTTGTTGCTGAGATCCTTGAGAATGTAGAAGACGGCCAAATGGGCGTTGTTCTTAAGCGTATGTTCATGCGTGCTGGTGGTATGGTTGCAGAGCGTTTTGGTATTGAAGCGCTAGTCACAGGTGAAGCACTTGGTCAGGTTTCTAGCCAAACGTTAACCAATCTTCGTCACATCGATAACGTGACAGATACGTTGATCCTTCGTCCGCTTATTAACTGGGACAAAGAAGACATCATCGATCTTTCTCGTATTATTGGTACTGAAGACTTCGCGAAAGTAATGCCAGAGTACTGTGGTGTTATCTCTAAGAAGCCAACCGTGAAAGCGAAGAAAGGCAAGCTTGAAGCAGAAGAAGCCAAGTTTAACTTTGAAGTGCTGGATCAAGTGATTGAGAACGCTCGTGTTATGGATATCCGTGACATTGAGAAAGAGAGCCAAGAGCAAGCGCCTGAAGTGGAACAAGTTGAAGCCGTAGCTGAGCACGCTATCGTTCTTGATATCCGTAGCCCAGACGAAGAAGACGAAAGCCCATTAGAGATTGAGGGTGTTGAAGTTAAGCACATCCCGTTCTTCAAGCTGTCGACTCAGTTTGGCGACCTTGACCAAGCGAAAGAGTACTTGCTGTATTGTGACCGTGGTGTAATGAGCCGTCTACAGGCACTTTACCTACAAGAGCAAGGCTTCCATAACGTTAAGGTTTACCGCCCTTAGTGTGGTGTTAACCGAATAGTTAAATATTTGCAAAGCCGCTTACTGAAAAGTAAGCGGCTTTTTTGTTTTCTATGATGAATGATTTACAGTCATCAGAAACAGGAGTGAGTGTGGTGTGTTGTATTCTGAAGTGATCGGTTTAGCTGGTTTCTGAGTGGCTGAAAAGTGTGAGTATCTTGATCTATTCTGTTACTTTTTAATGCAACTCAATGTTTCTATTTGTATGTGTTCAGTTGATTATTTGAGTGGATGTCTGATTCTGTGATTAACGATGAAAAATAATAAAGATTAATTAGCACAGCTATTGATAAACTTGTTGGTGTTTTTCTTTTCACATAAAAAAACACCGCCATAAAGGCGGCGTAAACAAATTTGACAGACAGGTCAAAATAAATACAGGAAGTACATGCTTCGTTTCAGTATAGAACTGCAACAAAGCATTTGGTAGAACTCTACCCAACTCGAAAAGAACGAGTTTGCAAACACAACATCGCAGGAGCTAAACCAATTGATTCTGGAGAGAATCAAGCCGTTCAGGCTAGCTTCTGCGGGATGAAATATAGAATTTCTCTGGCCGCTAGGCAATGGACAAATTATAATGTTTCAGATAAAAAAAACTAATGCTTATTTAGAGAGTAACTATGTCTCGTCGATTACCCCCATTAAACTCATTGAGAGTGTTTGAAGCCGCAGCTAGGCACTTGAGTTTTACGCGTGCTGCAGAAGAGTTGTTTGTTACCCAAGCTGCGGTAAGCCACCAGATCAAAGCACTTGAAGAGTTCTTATCTTTGAAGCTTTTTCGTCGAAGAAACCGTTCTTTGTTGCTGACTGAAGAAGGTCAAAGTTACTTCTTAGACATCAAAGATATTTTTACATCATTAGCAGAAGCGACGGATAAAGTGCTTGAGCGAAGTGAAAAGGGCGCTCTCACTATCAGCTTACCACCAAGCTTTGCTATTCAGTGGTTAGTGCCAAGGCTTGCCGATTTTAATCAGCAAGAACCTGATATTGATGTACGAATCAAAGCCGTGGATATGGATGAAGGCTCACTGACCGATGATGTCGATGTCGCAATTTACTATGGCCGAGGTAATTGGCCTGGGCTAAGAGCCGATAAGCTCTATCAAGAATATCTGATTCCTCTTTGTTCTCCTTCAGTGTTACTTGGCACAAAACCATTAGAGTCCTTAAGTGACTTAGCATGTCATACGCTACTGCACGATACCTCTCGAAAGGATTGGAAACAGTTCGCTAAGCAAAATAGTATTGAAGGTGTCAACGTTAATCACGGTCCGATCTTCAGTCACTCAACCATGGTGCTACAAGCGGCAGCCCATGGCCAAGGGATTGCACTGGGCAATAACGTTTTAGCACAACCTGAAATTGAGGCTGGTCGCTTGATCGCGCCATTTGACGAAGTCTTGGTTAGTAAGAATGCTTTCTATGTGGTGTGCCATGAGAAACAAGCCGACATGGGACGCATCGCCACCTTTCGCGACTGGATGCTGGCTAAAGCACAAAGTGAACAAGAGGACTTGCTGGATGAATAACGTCATTATTGATGGTGAAAATAACCCTATTACCTTTATCTTCGCCCATGGTGCGGGTGCAGGTATGGACCATGAGTTCATGCAGTCGGTGGCAAAAGGGTTAGCCTTTAAAGGGATACGAGTTATCCGTTTTAATTTCCCTTACATGATTAAACGTGCTGAAGATGGCAAGCGTCGTCCACCTGACAGAGCCCCTAAGCTGCTTGAAGCCTACCAAGAGATTATCGAGCAATGTGATGCTGATAGGCTTGTGATTGGTGGTAAGTCGATGGGAGGGCGTATGGCGAGCCATTTGTCTGAATTGGATAAAGTGGCTGCGATGGCGTGTTTGGGTTTCCCTTTCCATCCGCCGGGTAAGCCTGAGAAATATAAGGGCGATCACTTGGCTGAGTTAGCAAAGCCGTGTTTCATCTTACAAGGTGAGCGCGATACCTTTGGTAAGCGTGAAGAATTTGCTGACTTCAACCTATCTGATTCAATTCGAGTCGAATTTATTCCCGATGGCGACCACAGCTTCAAGCCGCGTAAAAGCTCTGGTTACACAGAACAGCAGAACATTGCCTTAACCGTTGAGAAGCTCTCTTCATTTATTAAAGAGGTGCTAAATGAGAAGTAAGTATTTACTCACTATCGCGGGTGTTTCGGGGGCGATTGCCGTGATGCTTGGTGCTTTCGCCGCGCACGGTTTGAAAGCTATCTTGCCTGGGTATCTTTTGGGTGTGTTTGAGACCGGTGTTCAATACCAATTTATCCATACGCTCGCGATATTGGCTTGTGGTGCGTTACTACAGATGAAACTTGGCGCTAAATCACAAAAATATTTTTTCATTGCGGCAATTTGCTTTATCATCGGCATCCTTTGTTTTAGTGGCAGCCTTTATGGGTTAGCGCTGACAGGAATAAAATGGTTTGGCCCTATAACTCCTTTTGGTGGTCTACTATTTATCATTGGTTGGGGAGTCTTCTCCTTCGCTGCTTTGAATATAAAAGAGGTAACTCAGTGAAACACGTACTACTTTATTGTCGCTCTGGTTTTGAAAAAGAATGTGCTGGCGAAATTCAAGACAAGGCAACACAACTGGAAGTGTTTGGTTTTCCTCGCTTAAAGAGCAATACAGGCTTTGTATTGTTTGAATGTTACCAAGCAGGTGAAGCTGATAAGCTGATCAAAGAGATCGATTTTCAAACGCTGATCTTTGCTCGCCAAATGCTGGCAGTGGCTGTAGAAATTAAAGACCTGCCAATCAATGATCGTATATCTCCAATTCTTGAGGCGCTTTCTGAACAAGAAGGTTTCCCACGATGTGGTGATATCCGTATCGAAACACCAGATACTAACGAAGCTAAAGAGCTTTTGAAGTTTTGCCGTAAGTTCACTGTGCCTATGCGTCAAGCAATGCGTGGTAAAGGCTTGATGACTGCGAAAGATAACGCTAAGAAGCCAGTGCTTCACTTGTGTTTTATCGCACCAGGCCATTGCTTTGTTGGTTACTCTTACCCAACCAATAACTCACAGTTCTTCATGGGCATTCCTCGTTTGAAATTCCCATCAGATGCCCCAAGCCGTTCTACATTGAAGCTAGAAGAAGCCTTCCACGTATTCATCCCTCGTGATGAGTGGGACGAACGTCTAGCTCCGGGGATGTGGGGTGTGGATTTAGGTGCGTGTCCAGGTGGTTGGACTTACCAATTGGTTAAGCGTTCGATGTTCGTTCACTGTGTTGATAATGGCATGATGGCAGATAGCTTAATGCAAACGGGTCAGGTTAAGCACCACATGGTGGATGGTTTTAAGTTCGAACCTGACCGTAAGAACGTAACGTGGATTATTTGTGACATGGTTGAGAAGCCAGCTCGTGTTGCTCACTTAATGGGTGAATGGATCATCAAAGGTTGGGCGAAAGAAGCACTGTTCAATCTTAAACTGCCGATGAAAGGCCGTTACGATGAAGTACTGCAGGATATCGAGAACCTAAAAGTGTTCCTTATTGAGAACAAAGTGAAGTTCAAGATGCAAGCTAAGCATCTTTACCATGATCGCGAAGAGATTACGGTGCATATTCAATCACTTTCAAATATCTCACCGTACTAATATTTACGTTAGTGTGTCAATGATAAATAAAATGCTCCTTTAAGGGGCATTTTTTATATCTGAAGTTTGTTTATGAGCTTGATTATCGCTTCGTACGGATAGTTTAGAAAGGTTGGTCTATGTGCGTTTTTTAGTCATATTTAATTGTAAATATGACTAATTCAACTTGGTTGATAGTCGTCGAATTGTCGACTAGTAGTGTCGATATGAGACAAAAAAGCCGTAAGCTATCGATACTTACGGCTACCTAGTTCAGCGATGAAACGAAGAAGGGTTTATTTAAAATTCAGCAGTAAATTACAGCAAGAACATCCTAATCAAATTGTATTTTATTATAAGTAAGTAAATGTAAGTAAAGAATGTAAATGATAACTATTACTATTAACATTGTTATTAGTGTTGTGTACCATTCGTGCACTCTTACTTAAATCTATAAAATATAAGTCGCATTATGAAACTTAAAGCATTATCAGTGGCCGTTACGGTTGCCTTAACCTCATTTACAGCATTTGCTGCCGACGAACCAGAAACCGTAGTAGTTATCGGTTCTGCCCTTGACCAATTGATTCAGACTGAAATCAACTCTGACACACTGGAAAAGAAGCAAGCATCAGACATCAAAGATGTTTTGAATACTATGCCTAGCGTTACGGTTGACGGGAACGCACGTTACTCTCGCAAAGTATTTGTACGTGGTATGGAAGACAAATTTGCCGTAGTGACTATTGATGGTGCGCGACAAGAAGGTCAGCTTTTCCACCACTCTGGTGACCAAGCGATTGATCCTGCAATGCTAAAAAGAGCTGAAATTGAATTAGGTGGTAACTCTGCACTGTCAGGTTCTGGTGCTATCAATGGTTCATTTAGCTACGAAACGAAAGACCCAAGCGATCTTCTTAAGCCGGGTGAAAGCGTTGGTGCTCGAGTAAAAACAAGCTATCAAACAGCTTATGAGCGTTTTGCAACCAACGTTGCTGTGTATGCAAAAGTGAACGACAAGCTACAGTTCATGGGTATTGCAAACTATTCAGAAGATGGCGATCTGCACATTCCTGATCAAGAAGCGGTAACCTCTAAGCAGGGTGAGCTTAAGTCGGGTATGGCTAAAGTTGTTTTCATTCCTAATGATGCCAATGAATTTAAACTGACTTTCAACCGATACAGTGATGGTGGTACGCGTCAGCTTTCTGGCGAAAAGGCGGGTGCTCTGTATGCTGACGATAAACACGACTATCATTCGCTTAATCGCGATACAGTGACGCTACAGCACGAATACGATGCAGGTAGTGATCTAGTTCATCTGAAAAGTAATGTTTACTACAACCGTCAATACATGGATCGTGATGCTCTTGAAGGTACCGCTTGGGGCAAAACACCGGCAGGTAAATGGTTCAAAGATGGCAAAATGTCTTACCCTAAGCGTGAATACAATGTGACAACCATTGGTGCTGACATTCGTAACGTTTCTTGGGTTGGTGAGCATGAGCTTACTTATGGTCTTGAGGGCTACAAAGCCAAGCAATGGATTGATGCTGGTGAAGGCGTATATCTAAGCGGTACTAAGCAAGGCCAAACTGAGAAGTACAGCATGGATGGTGGTACGGTGACGGCTTACGGTCTGTATCTACAAGATATGTACGAATTCAGTGATTTCCGTCTGACAACAGGTCTTCGTTACGACGTTCATAAACTGGGTGGCGTGTATAAGGGCGAGTTTGATCAGCTATCTCCAAAGTTCAAAGGTGAATACCAAACAACGGAAAACCTAAAACTTCGTGTGGGTTACGGTCGTCTGTTTAAAGGCGCGTCACTACCAGAAACGCTAACGATGGAAGCACCAAGCAAAGTTAAGCAGTCTGATACTAAGGCGATGACGGGTAATAACTACGAAGCGGGCTTTGATTACGAGCTAACACGTTTGCTTGCGGCTGATTACGCGATTCTAGGTTTCACGGCTTATACCTACGACCTTGATAACCAAATGCACCCAACTAAGAACAACGCAACATTATCGAATAAGTATGATGTTGAAGTTTGGGGTGTAGAGACTGTATTGAGCTATCAGTTAGATGCTTTAAGTGTTTACGCTAACCACTCTTACTCAGATGGTGAGCAAAAAAGCCTGAAAAACGGCAAGACAAGCCACATGAATAAAACCGGTATTCATAACTTTAAGGCCGGTTTTAACTACAGCCTAAACAATGAATTTGTGTTTGGTTGGGATTCACGCTTTGTTCCGGGGAACGATTACGAGAACGAAAAAGGCAAAGAGATCGAACGCTCAGGCTTCGCAACGCATAACATTTGGGCGGCTTACACACCGACGTTTGCTAAAGACCTAGAGATGAACCTTGGTATCGATAACCTGCTTGATAAGAAGTACGCTGAGCATACTGGTTTTGGTATCTCTTGGGGTTCAGAAAAGTACACCAGCTATGAAGCGGGTCGTAACTTTAAAGCTTCTATCGCTTATAGCTTCTAATCTGCTCTTAGCTGAAAGTTATTCTAGAAATAGAGAGTTATCAGTATAAGTGCAATGTTTCGTCTTAAAATGAAACAACAAAAAAGCCTTAGTTCAGACTAAGGCTTTCTGCTTTCTAATGATTGAGTTTCTAATTTTTTGATTTATAAGCGATCTGTTTCTAACGGTTAGCTTTTAATGACTGAATTTGTAACGTCGGATTAAGACACAGCTTCGTAGCGAATATCTTGCAGATTAAAACCTAAATCGATGTCTGTTTTGAGTGCAGAAACGAGCTTACATACGCGAGCCGACTCGATATGCTCATCGAATTTTTTACGATATTTCTTTGGTAGTTCTTCAGATTGGAATGCCGTTTCGATATCCGGGTAGGTGGTCAATATCTCTTTGGCTGCTTTTGGCCCAATACCTGGGATCCCCGGAACTTGACTTGAGCTTACTCCTGCTAATCCCCAATAATCAGCGAGTTGTTCAGGGTTGACACCAAATTCAGCTTCAATGAAGGGTTTGTCCAACCAGCGGTGTTGGAAGTAATCACGGATCTGTAGTGTTGGTGATAATAGTTGGCAATAGCCCTTATCCGTAGAGATTATAGTGACCTTTTCTCCATGAGCAGCCACTTTCTTGGCGAGGGTTGCCACCAAATCATCCGCCTCATCTCCATCGGATAGCAGAGAGTCAATGCCTAGTTCCCACCATGCTTGCTGGATCGCATCAAGGCCTTCCATCAATGGTTCTGGCATCGGCTTACGGTTTTGCTTGTAAGTAGGCAGAATTTCAGCACGCCAGCCTCGATCTTGCTCATGATGATCAAATACTGCGATGATATGAGTTGGCTGCGACTCATTTAAAATTCGATTTAAAGTTTGCGTGGTTGTGGTGATGGTTCTTGCTATATCGGCTGGGTCCGGCTGAACTGAGTGCACGCGTCGGATGAGGTTTAAAGCATCGATAATAACAAGATGGATAGACATAAGTTTCCAATAAATAAGGGGTTGCTAGCCCCTTATAGTACCGTATCACTTCGTGAGTTGAAACGTTAGCGACGTAAACGTCATGACTTGTTCATTTGTCTGTGGTGAATGGCTTGCTATCGGATATTTGGCGCAATTTTATAACAAGGAACGTAGTCCGTGTCGCCCGGTAATTTCATCCTATGTTGTTCCACAAAGTCATTCAGCAGCAGATCCATTTTGGTCATCAGTTCTTTATCGCCATCAATGAGGAATGGACCGTATTTTTCTATCTCTCGAATACTTTCGGCTTTGACATTACCAGCCACAATTCCTGAGAACGCTTTACGTAAATTAGCCGCAAGGCTTTCTTTTCTTTGGTCCATGTGAAGGTCGAGTGCCGCCATAGATTCATGAGTAGGAGCGAATGGCAGTTGGAACTCTGGTTCAATATGCAGTGACCAGTTGTAGCTGTATGCATCGCCGGTCTCTTTACGGTGTGAACGTACGTTCGACATGGCTTGTTTCATGATCTTAGCGGCGCGCGCTGGGTCATCAATCACAATTTCGTAGTGTTTCTGTGCTTCTTCCCCTAAGGTTTCACTGATGAACTTATCAATCGAACGGAAGTAAGCTTCGCTCTCTTTCGAGCCAGTCAAAACAATAGGCATAGGTTGATCGGCATTATTTGGGTGCATCATGATCCCTAAGATGTACAACAGCTCTTCGGCAGTACCAGGGCCACCAGGGAAAATAATGATACCATGTGCCATACGAACGAAGGCTTCGAGACGTTTCTCTATGTCTGGCATGATCACCAGTTCGTTTACTATGGGATTTGGTGGCTCGGCTGCAATGATTGAAGGTTCGGTAAGCCCTAAATAACGATGGTTAGTATAACGCTGCTTAGCGTGGCCAATTGCAGCGCCTTTCATTGGGCCTTCCATAGCGCCCGGTCCACAACCAGTACAAATGTTCAGTTCTCGTAAACCTAATTCATTGCCGACTTCGCGAGTGTATTGATATTCAGTCGCGTTAATCGAGTGACCACCCCAACAAACAATGAGGTTCGGTTCAATTCCTTGAGTTAGAGCTCCCGCGTTTCTCAAAATACTAAATACAAGGTTAGTGATGTGGGTGGCATTGGTTAGGTTGAGTCGCTGGTTGTCGGCCAAATGCATATTGACGTAAACAATGTCACGCAGCACTGAAAACAGGTGTTCTTGGATACCCTTGATGATTGCGCCATCGACGAAGGCATTCTCGGGTGGGTTGCTCAATTCGAGTTTAATGCCACGCTCTCGACGCAGTACTTCAACGTCAAACGATTGATATTTGTCGAGCAACTCCTTGGCGTTGTCGGTGTGGCTACCTGAGTTGAGTACGGCTAATGTACAGTTACGATACAGTTGGTACAGATCGCTAGATGCAGTTTTCTTAAGGCGCTCAACTTCAAGTTGAGAAAGTAAGTCCATGCTACCAGTAGGGCTAATATGAGTAATCATAATGCCTCCTTGCTGAAAAGAGCTGAGGCGACTTTGAAGTGACCCTCTAGCTCGAGAGTGAGAAGCAAACGTTGAAAGTGTTTGGTTAAAGGTGAGAGAGTTAACCAGACGAAACGGATACGACAGCGTTGCTTAATGGATTATATAAACTTGCTTAAGAGCGTATATACAGCATTGCTTGCCAAGAATGTTTGTTAAGCGAATGTAATCATTAGCTTAGCAAACATTGAGGAAATTAGTATGTGATAAGTATTTGAAAAAATGAAATAAATTAAATTTGGAGCTGGATTAGTACCGAACAAGTTGGTTTGTACCGCGTTGTTTTGCTTTATTTAACGTTTTATTTAGTCTCTCTAATACTTCTTCTGGTGTATCTGACTCTTTAAATTGAGTACTTGCAGCACACAAAGTAATAGTGATCTGCTGGTCTCGGAATTTAAATGGTAGGCGGCTAACTTGAGTTTGGATATTTTGAATCAATTGATGGCAGTATTCATCGGTTTGCTCTGGTAGCAATAAGATAAACTCTTCACCAGAAAAACGAGCTACGGTATCGGTAGTCCCCGTTTCTTTGGTGATGGTTCTTGCGATGACCTTGAGTGCTTTGTCACCAGCCGTATAGCCAAAACTATCGTTAATGGCTTTGAAGTTATCGATGTCCAGTAGTACCACTTGTAGTGCATGTTGCGCGCGAATCCAACGGCGATATTCAAGCTCTAAGCGATCGGTAAAGGCCGTTCGATTGTAGACTTTAGTCAGAGGGTCAAGCAGCATTCGCTGAGCCTGATCTTCCAAACGTTTTCGGTAATCCTGAGTCACCTCATAGAGAGAGTCTAACTGAGTTTTTCCGTAACTCATTCTCTCTATCAGAGCTTGTTCTTTCTGCTCTGCGTGATTAAGCCTTTCTGAAAGGGAGGCGACTTCACGAAGCAAAGGGTTTATCGACTGCTTTAAATTATCAATGTCCGTAGCTTTATCAACAGAATTCAGGCTCTTAGTTACAAGATGGTTTAACTCAGAATTTAGACCTTGGCGGTGTTCAAAGTAGCTTTGGCTTTGATCTGCATTTTGGTCTGCTGTTTTGATACTGGAAGCGAGTGATGTGTTGAGTTGCTCGATAAATTGCTCAGATTTTTTTCGTTCTAAGTTGGTGCCTTCGATAACCTGTTTGAGGATCTGAAGTGTTAGTTCAAGTAGGTTTTGTACTGAAACACCAAGCAGCAACTTCGCTCGAATATCGGTAAGCAGATCGCCTGATTCACCTTCGAAGTCGAGTTCAGTAATCAGATGTTGTAACTCTGTCGATAAATCGGAAAGTAATTCTTGCTCGGGCGTTTGTGTAGCTTCGGCAAAATGAGTCGGTGAGTTATTTGCCATAATCTTTATGGCACGTTCATAAATGCTGAGGAGTTTCATGGCATGATCGACTTTCTGGCTGCCATTGCATTCAGAGAAACTCAGTAAGTTACGTAGGTCGCGTTTTAGCTGAGCGGGAAGTCCAGTTATACGTTGTAACGTCTCACCACTGTGCTTAATACTATCGTCTAGATACCCGTTCTGTTTATCCATAGCCAACGTTTTCTGCTTAAGCATCCTCTCTAAGACTGCCAACTTTGGGATCATTGAGCTAATGTCTTTTTGATTTTCTAACTCTTCTCTAAGAGCAATGAGGTTTTCATCTAGATGACTGTTACTACCAACACACGCCTTACTCAAAGATGTGACAATACGCTTTAGAACTTTCTGCTCTCTCATAAACTTGAACGAGGTGTCTCTTTGCGTCAAACGAACTTGCTCTAACTGAAACTTCAGTTGGTGGAGTTGCGCCTGAATGTCTTTTTCAAGAATGCCCATAGATGTATTAATTAGCGCCGCGTAGATCGATCATGATCATGTAGTGAAGTTCCATTGCAGTAATAATAACAAAACTAAAAATAAGGTCACGACTTACCAGTATTAACCGCTCGCAAATCAGTCATCTTTTAGCATTTTTTTGATGTTGTCCTCATTCTGGTACGACGATTGTATTTTAATTAACCCTTGATTTATCGCATGTTTACACGCTTCTCTTATGTTACCAGTTGCAAGGCTAGCTGCGGGAGCATTATCGATAGCTTTTAGGTATACCCATTGGCTACTGCGCTCTTTTAAGCTGATTTCACGTGCTAGGTTAGTCGACATTAATAATACATCTAGCAGTTCTTGGTCATTTATTGCGGTATAAGCGCGTGGTAAGAACGGGTAGTCAGCGATGCCCATACGGACAATTCGATTGATGTTACGCTCTGGCTCAAAGTTATTAACCCAAGATTGAATCTTGATGAATATTGCTTCTGGTGATAAATCACGGTCTGAGTTTGGTTCAATATAAAGCAGGTTTGAATCAGAAAAGTGGTAGACGCGAGCCGGACCTTCAAGCTTCGATTTAAGGAACTCACCGAAAGCATTTTCTAGTTCTAGGCCTGCTTTATAACCATTCTGTGTGTACATGTTCCGTAGGAAAGGTAAATCAATCATCACGAAGCGTAAACGATCGTTCAGTGGTTCATAAATCAATTCACCCAGTTGCCACTGTTCGAAGGTATGACTGGTTTGTTCTAAGGCGTTAGACAGTTTCGCATTGAGCATTCTTAAATTTGGAAGCTTCGAGCGTGAGTGCGTAAAGAGGTCTGTACGAAGTGAGTCCACTTCCTTGGCTAAGGTTTGGATAAGATAACCTCTACGAAGCACAAAGAAGAACAGAATAATACTGAACAAGAAGAGGGCAAACGATATTTTCTGGAACTTACGATGCTCCAATTTGAATTTATCTAGCTCCTGCTCTTGGCCTGCATAGTGAAGGGTTTGTTCTGCAAACTCTTTCTGTTGGCGGAATGCATCTTCACCAACACGGTTGAGTTGTTGCTGCTCTAAAGAGACAAGACTATTATATTGCTTGAGGTTTGCTAAGGCTTGTTGAGGGTGGCCTGCTTGCTCATAACCTAAAGAGAGTAAGTAGTATGAGCGTTGTGACAAGTGCATGTTCTCTACTTGGCGCGAGATCTCAAGTGCACGCGTTGCATGTTTGATCACATCTTCGCTCTCTTGTAGGTGGTAAGCCAATCCAGCCGAGAGTAGGGCAGCGCGACCTTCCAGGTTTGGAATGTCGGTGTATTCTAACAGTTCAAGGGCACGGGTTAGGTACTGCTCTGCAAGAGGGTAGTTATAAAGACGTAAGTAGGTTGCCGATAAACTTAGACGAATCTCAATGACTTGGTAGATATCTCGCTCGGTACTCTCGTGATCAAGAACATTAAAAAAATGCACGAGAGCCAGGTTATATTTACCTTGCAAGAAGTATACATCTCCCATTTGATTAAGCACTTGTGCCAACACCGGTGAGTTTTCAAAGTTGTCATAGAAGTCAGCGGCTTGAGAAAGGTGTTCTAATGCCTTGTCTAGCACTTGGCGTTCAAAGAAAAGTTGTGCAAGTAGGCGGTTTACTTTGGCCAAGCGTGCGCTTAGGTTTCCTTCTATTGATTTCCAGTAGCCATACAGCAATTCTGATAGTGCGTGGTTATATTCCTTGTGAGTTAGATAAAACTCTCCGACTGCGATGTGATAGTCGATGGTAACCTTTTCAGAATAGCGCTGATCTAGATTGGCTTTTGCTTCTTGGTAGAACTTCTCAGCTTCGTCGATTTTGTTGTCGTACGAGGCGATATCGGCTTTCAACATGATCAAACGATAGGTGATGCCTTCTGCTAAGAGTAACGTTTTATTTTCCGACTCTAGGTTCGCTTCGATGCTAGTAAGTTCAGCTTTTGCTTTGGCTGATTCTCTATCACTGAGCCAGAGTAACTTAACTTTTAAGATTTGAAGATCCAGTTTGAGGTACTCAAGTTTATAGGTTTTTGCGAGCCCAGACGCCTTGTCTATATGCTGAATCGCAGTACGACTGTTACCAAGGTTGTACTCTGCTTTTGCTAAGATCTTATAGGCATCGATACTGCTATTTGGTGTTCTAATCGAAGAATCTGTTTCTTCACCAGAAATCGCCGAAGGGCTTTTTTCGCGTTGATCTGAAAGGACACGCAGTGTTAGGTAGCTGTTAGCCATTTTTTTTGCTTGGTTTGGCTCGATCTCGACCAAGTTATTGGCTTCATTGAGCAGCGCTGACGAATAAATCGATGCATTAACCGATGTACTTAAGCTTAAAATAAATAGACTAACAACGTATAACCAACGCATTTCAATGTCCCTTTAATAATTAGTTAGGTTCAAGTAAGTGTGGGTGGTTCACGCCTGATTATTGGCGTGCCATACGTTTATTGTGACTTGGTCTATCTTGCTCAGTTGAACGATATGGGTTGATATCTAGGCCGCCACGACGTGTGTAACGTGCAAACACAGTTAGCTTCGAGGGTTCGCAGTGTTTCATAATATCAGTAAATATACGCTCAACACATTGTTCGTGGAATTCGTTGTGCTCACGGAAAGAAACTAAATAGCGTAGCAGTGCTTCACGATTAATTTGCTTACCTGAATACTCGATCTCAACGCTACCCCAATCGGGCTGATTGGTGATTAAACAGTTCGACTTCAATAGGTGGCTGTGCAGTGTTTCTTCAACGCCTTGTTCGCCAGCAGCGCCTTCAAGCAATGAGGCGTCAAAATCATAGCTGGTGATCTTGATGTCTTGGTTGTCGATACAGTCACCTTTCATCGTTACGATAGGCTGGTTAGTGTAGTCGGTGACCGAGTTTACATTCACAGTCACCGTCTCGCCTGCACATGCTGACAAATCTTGAGTTAGACGCTCTGTCACTTGATTCCAGTTTTCGAATTGAGTCTGGTTATAGCTGTTTAGATACAGCTTGAAAGATTTTGATTCAATTAAATTTGGACTCGTTGCTGGGATGAAAACTTCACCTACGGCCACTTGTGGTAGGCCATTGCTGTTTAACCACGAAAGTTCGTACATCGTCCAAATATCATGACCAACAAAAGGCAACTCACCGTTTAGCGCAAGATCATCACGATTTAGGCTGCGAGGTACTGGTTGCAATAAACTTGCATCGTATTGGTTAGCGTACTCAGTTTTTTCACCTAGGGTTAAACCCGTTAGCTCTTTTGCGTCAGAATATTTGCTCATACTTTCGTTTCAAATTCGATTAGAATGGGGACGATTTTACTGAATCCCCATTACCCTGTCATTATGTCATCGCTTAATCGGCACGGAAAGGGTTCGGATTCTATTTATTATTTTGTGTTTAGGAGATTTTCATGACTCAACGTGCTCAAGACGCACTACTTTCTTTTAGTCAGCGATACGTTGACGCGTGGCAACAGCAACACCAAAGTTTACCTCGCAATGAGGAACTGGTGGACGTGGTATCGCCATGTGTAGAAGAAAAGAGCGGCGACGCCGTGTTGTGGAAGCACTATCCACGTGATCAGTTCGCTGATTTCACCAACGTTGAAACCGGCATTGAATTGACGTTACATGAAGACATCAAAACTTTCTACGGTTCGCAATACAGTGCGGATATGAATGCGACCTTTGACGGTAATGAGCTGACTTTATTACAGATTTGGAGTGATGAAGACTTCGAATGCCTACAAGAAAACATCTTAGGTCACCTAGTGACTCAACGTCGCTTAAAGCTAAAGCCTACGGTTTTCATCGCAGCAACCGACGCTGAACTGGATGTTATCTCTATCTGCAACCTAACGGGCAACGTGATTCTAGAGCGCTTAGGCACCAAAAATCGTGATGTATTAGCCGAGACATTGGCAGCGTTTTTAGCAAAGTTACAACCAGCGGTATAAATAGATGTACGTACTAGAACTTCAATTTGAGTGTTTTGATAACACAACGGTAAGCGCTGTCGACAAGGCTGTTAATGGCTTAATGGATGCACTTCGTTACAACGGTCAAGTGTTGGGTCGTGAGTTTCCTATCGTGATGGGTGATGGCGAATTTTATGTTCGCGTTGTCTGCCCAGAACAAGATAGTTTACACCCACGTAACCATTCAGACTTCGTAAAAGTCTGTTTTGAGCGCTTGTCTAACGCGAGCTTGCTTGCGCCTAAAATGCGCTTGCTTGGTCGAGACCTTAACTCTGAAGAAGTGGCTGAAGACGAAGCGCCTAGCTGGCAGGTGCTTTACACGACGTTCGTTCATACCTGTTCACCGTTGCGTAGTGGCGATAGCTTGCTACCAATCCCTTTGTATCGTAATCCACCTACATTCAATGGCGACCATAAAGCGGTATTGAAATGGCAGACAGAATGGCAAGCCTGTGATGAAGTTCAAATGGGCGGTGGTTGCCGCGCGGAACATGCAACGCTAACCGAGATCAGTGACACGAAGAGTGTGCTGTTTAAACGCGGTTGGGGTCTAAGAGGGCGCATTGAATATCTGACTAAGGTTCCAACCTACTACTACTTATACCGTGTCGGTGGGATCAGCCTGAAAGGTGAAAAAGAGCGCAAATGCCCGCAATGTGGTGGTGAATGGTTGCTAGATGCGCCGATCCACGATGTTTTCTATTTCAAGTGTGATGATTGCCGGTTGGTGTCAAACATCTCTTGGGATCACCTGAAGTAATCGACTTTGTTTCGCTTAAACCTGAGATGCTTTACTTTCTAGCAAATCTTTATCATTAAAAAAGGGGCTGACGCTAAGTCAGCCCTTTTGGGTCTTTGTTATAGTGCGGTGCTAAGTGTCGGTAACTACCAACCTTTAACTAAACCACCTTGGAAAATATCATAAGCAGCGTTGTACACTTCTTCAGTTTGGTAAGCCTTTACGAAGTTTTGTACATTTTCCGCATTTAGGTTCTCTTCACGAGAAACAATTAGGTTTACGTATGGTGAATCTTTGTCTTCAACAAATACACCATCTTTTTGTGGAGTTAGGTTGATTGAGCTTGCGTAAGTTGTATTGATGATAGATAGAGTTACATCATCCAGAGAGCGCGGTAGCTGCGCAGCGTCTAGTTCAACAATCGTTAGGTTTTTAGGGTTGCTAACTATGTCACGAACTGTCGCGAGAAGACCGGCATCTTCGCTAAGCTCAAGCAGACCTTGTTGCTCAAGAAGCAGGAGAGAGCGACCTAGGTTTGTAGGATCGTTTGGTACTGCGATACGAGCACCATCTTGAATGTCGTCTACTGATTTCACTTCTTTTGAGTAGCCAGCAATTGGATAAACAAAGGTGTTACCAGCGATAGTCAGTTTGTAACCACGATCGGCAACTTGTTGTTCTAGGTATGGTGCGTGTTGAAATGCATTGATGTCGATAGAGCCGTCATCTAGCGCTGCGTTTGGTGTTACATAATCAGTAAAAGTCACTAACTCAACATCCAAGCCGTATTGCTCTTTCGCTACTTTCGCTGCAACTTCAGCAACTTGTGCTTCAGCCCCTGCAATTACGCCGACTTTGATTTTTGAAGTGTCGACTTCTTTATCGCCACAACCTGCTAGTACTAGCGCTGAAGCTGCTGCTGCGATAGTAAGTAAACCTTTAAGGTTAAATTTCATAATAATCTCCTTTTAATAAATCTATTTAATTTGGTTCAAACGACGCTTGGTCTTAGATTGTTTGCGTTTAAACGCTGAGTCTTTATCTGTGGTCAACGCGGCGAACTAATGAATCACCGATTGATTGAATAATTTGTACCAGCACAATCAACATCACTACCGTCACAGCCATGATGGTGACATCGTAGCGGTGGAATCCGTAACGAATGGCAACATCACCCAGGCCACCGCCGCCCACAGTACCTGCCATTGCTGAGTAACTCACAAGCGTTACTAGTGTGATGGTGACTGAGTTGATGATCGTCGGTAGTGCTTCAGGAAGCAGAACCTTATTGATTATTTGTGTTGGTGTTGCGCCCATTGACTGAGCAGCTTCCACTAGACCTGTTGGCACTTCAAGTAGTGCACTCTCGATAAGTCGAGCTACGAATGGGATAGCACCAATTGTTAATGGAACAATTGCTGCTGTTGTCCCGATAAAGGTACCGATCAACATCTTAGTCAGTGGGATAATCGCCACCATCAGCACTAAGAAAGGCACTGAACGACCTACGTTGACAACTGCACCTAGAGTCTTGTTTAGCTTGGTGTTCTCAAGTAAACCACCTTTCTTGGTTGTGTGTAGAATCACGCCTAATGGGATACCGACAGCAAAACCAACAATGCCAGCAACAGCAACCATGTACAGCGTTTCGCCTGTTGCGCCTAATAGAAGGTTACCGTTCAAGCTGATCCAGTCAGCAATCTCGTTGAAACTAAAGGACATAACCAAGCACCTCTACTTTTACATTGTTGTCGCGTAGGAATTGGATAGCAGCATTATCATCAGCTTCATTACCGAACAGCTCGGCAACCATCATGCCGAATTTTACACCGCCAGCGTAATCAAGATCAGAGCTTAATATACTGACATCGATATTAAATTTTCGTGCAATCTGCGTCATCAGCGGAGCATCAACCGTTGCGCCCGTAAACTCTAGGCGCACCAGTGGATAGCTGCTGTTTACACGAGTCTCTTGCAAACGCGCTTGGTAATCTTCAGGAATCGTCAGATCCAGCGTTGAACGAATAAATTGATGCGCCAGTTCTGTTTTAGGGTGTGCGAATATGTCACCCACAGTCCCTTTTTCTACAAGCTCGCCGCCACCAATGATGGCGACTTCGTGACAGATGTTTTTAACCACATCCATTTCGTGAGTAATCAATAGAATCGTGATGCTTAGCTTACGGTTGATTTTTCGTAGCAGCTCAAGAATCGATTGAGTGGTTGCTGGATCCAGAGCACTGGTTGCTTCATCACAAAGTAGTACTTTTGGGTCTGATGCTAATGCACGAGCAATCGCGACACGTTGCTTTTGACCACCACTTAAATTCGCTGGATAAGTATCGCGTTTGTCTGCAAGGCCAACAAGATCGAGTAACTCACTCACTTTCGCTTCAATAGCCGCTTTATCTCTACCGGCAAGCTCTAAAGGCAGTGCTACATTGTTAAATACAGTACGAGAAGACAACAGATTGAAGTGCTGGAAGATCATACCTATGTTACGGCGCGCTTCGCTTAGTTCAGACTTGCTGAGTTTTGTTAGGTCGATACCGTCAACAATCACTTCACCTGAAGTCGGGGCTTCTAACATGTTTACACAACGGATCAGGGTGCTTTTACCTGCACCTGAAGAGCCGATGACTCCGAAGATTTGACCTTGAGGTATGTGGAGGTTGATATCAATTAAGGCATTGATTTCTTTAGTGCCTTGATAAAAAACCTTATTGACTTGATTCACTTTAATCATAGAGAAACCCGTGCAGATAGAACAGAATAATATGTCGATAGCTCGCTCGATTTACAGACGATGCTATGGTGTTCTATGATCTAAGTCAATAGATATTTTTACGTCTAGACGGCTAAACGTAAGTGGTGTTATTTAAGGTGGAAACCGTTTTTTAACAAGTGCAGAAATAAATAGATAGTGATGAAGCAAATAAAGCGTGTAATAATTAATGATTAATAGAGCGTTGATAGAGAACTGAATTTTGTCTAAACCTGCTGTTTTTTTAGATCGTGATGGTGTGATTAACGTTGATCACGGCTACGTACATGATGAGCATGACTTTGAATACATCGACGGTGTGTTTGAAGCGGCGAAAGCGTTTAAAGATATGGGTTATTTATTGGTGCTAGTGACTAACCAGTCAGGTATTGCTCGTGGCATGTTTAGCGAAGACCGTTTTCTTTCTCTGACGCAGTGGATGGATTGGAACTTTGTTGATAATGGTGTCGAGCTTGATGGCATCTATTACTGTCCTCACCACGCTGAACACGGTATCGGTGACTACAAGCAAGATTGTGAATGTCGTAAACCAAAGCCAGGCATGTTCATTTCTGCTCGTGACTTTCTGAAAATTGATATGGCTAATTCAGTCATGATCGGCGATAAAGCTGAAGACATGATGGCTGCAGAGGCTGCAGGAGTTGCCACTAAAGTATTGGTGAGAACCGGCAAGCCAATCACTGAAAAGGGTGAAGCGCTAGCTAGCGTAGTACTTGATAGCATTAAAGACGTACCCGCTTTCTTAAAAGGTTAAGCGTTTCATTGAGCACTAAGGTCATGTACCTATCCTTAAAAAGCACCTAATTGTTACTAGGGTTTATACTGTTTAAGAAGATAAGTATCGTGTCTATATAAAGATGAGGAACGAAGTATGAAAGCTATGTTAGTAGCATCTCTATGTACGGTAGCATTAATCGGGTGCTCTAAGTCAGCAGCCCCTGATAGTGAAGCATCGAATAATCAGTTCATGACTTATCAATGTGAGTCTGATGTTTCGTTTGAAGTAGCTTACCTTGATAATGAAAAAGCGGTCTTACGTTTGCTTGACGATGAATATCGTCTGACTCAGGTACCGGCAGGTTCAGGAACCAAATATATTCTAGATGATGGCACTGCAGAGGTCGTTAACAACATCACTTTGCGTACTAAAGGTGACAATGCACGTCTAGAACTTGGTCGTGTTGTGTATCGAAATTGTCAAAAGTAAGTCATCGTAAGAACGACTAGGATTTACATACAGTTAAGTGAGGGAATCTACCCTCACTTTCTCTCTCTTCCCTTTTAACGTTAGACTTTTTATGAGCAAAAAACTCACTATTCTCGATATTGCTAAGCTGTCCGGTGTTGGTAAGTCAACCGTATCTCGCGTTCTGACCAACGACCCTAAAGTGAAACCTGAGACCCGTGAAAGGGTGGAAAGAGTAATTCAAGAATCTGGGTACACACCTTCAAAGTCTGCGCAATCAATGCGTGGTGGCAGTCAAAAAGTCATCGGCGTGATCATCTCTCGTTTAGATTCTCCCTCTGAAAACAAAGCCGTTAGTACCATGTTGGCCGAGTTGTATCGAGCGGATTACGATGTGGTGATTATGGAAAGTCAGCTCGACAGAGAAAAAGCCAATGAGCACCTGCAAGTTCTGAAGCGACGTAATGTGGATGGCATCATTGTGTTTGGCTTTACTGACTGTGATATCCCAGCGATCGAAACATGGGAACACAAAGCTGTGGTTATTGCTCTGGATACCGAGAACGTGACGTCGATTAACTATGATAACCAACAGGTTATTGATCGTGCTCTCGCGCATCTATCGGATCAAGGGATCTCAGATGTCGGCTTTATTGGTGTTGATCCTAGTGATAAATCAACCGGTGAACTGCGTCTTAAGGCTTATCTAGATTGGTGTGAAAGCACCGGAGTGATTGCGAATTATCGTACTGGTCAACTTCATCATGAAAGTGCTTATCAGCTAGTGGATGAGATACTGACTCCTGCAACTCAAGCGATTGTTTGTGCCAGTGATACCCTGGCCCTTGGCGTGATCAAACGTCTACAAGAGCGACAACGCGAAGATGTGGTCGTGACAGGCGTTGGTGGCAACACTTTGCTCTCTTTTTTGTTTCCTCGTGTATTCAGCATTGACCCCGGCTATCAATCCGCAGGGAAATTAGCGGCTAATCTATTGATTTCCCAGCTTTTAGGTAACTCTGAGATCTCTCATCACACCCAACCTCCGATTCTATAATCTACTCAATTAAGCAAAATTGAACCGCTTGGATTAAAATTAGAGTGTGATCTCTTTCAATTATTGGGACTGTTCCCATTTTAATTTATTATTCATACGGGCATTATAATAATCGTTGTTGGGAATGTTCCCATTAATCTAAATCCTGAGTGGTTATCGCTGAATGGTTTAGATGAGTAATTGAATGAAACCAGGGTGGGGTAGTATGAGTAAGATAGCGAAGCAAGACGTTGCGCGTCTTATCGAGTTAGTCGGTGGCAAAGAAAATATTGCGAGTGTCAGCCATTGTTTGACTCGACTACGTTTTGTATTGAACGATACGGAACAAGCAAACAAAGCTGAACTCGAAAAACTGAAGCTAGTAAAAGGCTGTTTTACGAACGCAGGCCAGTTCCAAGTTGTGATTGGCACTGAAGTTGATGAAGTGTACGCACTTCTGATTGAACAGACAGGTAAAGAGGCATCATCAAAAGATGAGGCGAAGCTGGCTGCTCGTCAAAATATGAACTTCCTTGAGCGTGGTATCTCCCATTTAGCCGAAATTTTTGTACCACTGCTGCCCGCCATCATTACGGGTGGTTTGATTCTTGGTTTCCGTAATGTGATTGGCGACATTCGCATGTTCGACGGCAAAACCTTGGTTGAGATCAGCCAGTTCTGGGCAACCGTTCATTCTTTCTTATGGTTGATTGGCGAAGCGATTTTCTTCTTCCTACCAGTTGGTGTGTGTTGGGCAACGGTTAAGAAACTTGGTGGAACCCCTATTTTGGGCATCACGCTCGGTGTGACCTTGGTTTCCCCACAACTGATGAACGCATACATGATAGGCAAATCGGTACCTGAGGTATGGGATTTTGGGCTGTTCGTGATTGAGAAGGTCGGTTATCAAGCTCAGGTGATACCTGCGATGCTAGCGGGTGTAGCTCTGGCGTTCATTGAGACTAACCTTAAGCGTATTGTTCCTTCTTATCTGTATCTTGTTGTCGTGCCATTTGTATCGATTATTTTGTCTGTGATTCTAGCACACGCTTTCATTGGTCCATTTGGCCGCATGTTAGGCGATGGTGTGGCATTCGCGGCTAAAGCGGCAATGACTGGTGATTTTGCGATTCTTGGTTCAGTGGTATTTGGCTTCCTATACGCACCTTTGGTAATTACAGGTATTCACCACACAACCAACGCCGTCGACCTACAATTGATGCAAGACTTAGGCGGTACGCCAATCTGGCCTTTGATTGCTTTATCAAATATTGCGCAAGCTTCAGCGGTTGTCGGCATCATCATCTTAAGCAAGCGTGAAGGCGAACGAGATATCTCGGTTCCAGCTGCAATTTCTGCCTACTTAGGTGTGACAGAGCCAGCGATGTATGGCATCAACCTTAAATACAAATTCCCAATGCTGAGCGCAATGATCGGCAGTGCCGCAGCGGCTGCAATCTGTGGTAGTGCAGGTGTGATGGCGAATGGAATAGGTGTTGGTGGTTTGCCGGGCATCTTATCGATTCAACCGCAATATTGGTCTGTTTACTTAATTGCGATGCTGGTGGCGATTGTACTACCCGTCACGTTAACACTGTTCTTCTATAAACGAGCACAGATGAAAGGCGAGCTAGAAACCGCCAACGCGTAATGCATTAAATAAGCGATGACTCCAAAGTGAGCCATCGCTTTTTCTCTTAGTTATAGCTTTTTCTTTTAGTTATAACGGCTATTCGACCATGATTCACATGGTGATTTTTATTTTATATTTTCTGGTAAGTGAGTGTTAGAGATGGCGATGACTGAGCATGATAAAAGTTGGTGGAAAACCGCAACCATCTATCAAATCTACCCAAAGAGCTTTTGTGACAGTGGCAGTAAAGGTACTGGCGATATCAAAGGGATCATTTCAAAGCTGGGTTATCTTAAACACTTGAGTGTGGATGCAATTTGGTTAACCCCAGTTTACGCATCACCAATGATCGATAACGGCTACGATATTTCAGGCTACTACGCGATTAATCCTCAATTCGGCACCATGGAAGATTTCGACTTATTACTATCTGAAGCGCACCAACGTGGTATCCGTATTGTAATGGATATAGTGGTAAACCACACCTCGACAGAGCATGCATGGTTCCAATCTGCTTTGGGCGACAAAAACAGCCCGTACCGCGATTACTACATCTGGAAAGACCCAGTAAACGGCCAAGCACCCACTAACTGGCAATCTAAGTTTGGCGGTAATGCATGGGCTCTCGATGAAGCCACAGGTCAATACTACCTTCATCTATTCGCCAAAGAGCAGGCCGACCTGAACTGGGAGAACCCGGTTGTACGTGGTGAAGTGAAAGACGTTATCAGCTTCTGGGCTGAAAAAGGCGTTGATGGTTTCCGCCTTGATGTCATTAATTTAATTTCAAAGCAGCAAGACTTTCCTAACGATGATATTGGTGACGGTCGTCGCTTTTATACCGATGGTCCACGTGTACACGAATACCTGCAAGAGATCAGTGAAGAAGTATTCCAGAAATACGGCAGCGTGACGGTTGGCGAGATGTCTTCAACGACACTGGAACATTGTCAGCAATACTCAAATATTGATAACAGTGAGCTATCGATGGTGTTTAATTTTCATCACCTTAAGGTCGATTACACCAATGGTGAGAAGTGGACCAATGCGCCGTTTGATTTCTTACAGCTCAAGTCGATCTTCAATCATTGGCAAACGGGCTTGAACGGCAAAGGTTGGGGCGCATTGTTCTGGTGTAACCACGATCAACCGCGAGTGGTGAGTCGCTTAGGTGATGATCAGCAATATCGTGTTGAATCGGCCAAGATGTTGGCTGCGTCTGTACATATGATGCAAGGTACGCCGTATATCTATCAAGGTGAAGAGATTGGCATGACCAACCCTGGCTATACCGATATCAGCCAGTATCGTGATGTAGAGAGCACCAATATGTATGACATCATGGTGAACCGTGATGGTGCAGCGCATCAAGATATGATGGCGATTCTGGCGCAGAAATCACGTGATAATTCTCGTACGCCAATGCAATGGAATAGCGAAGCGCATGCAGGCTTCTCACAAGCTCAGCCGTGGCTAGATGTTGCGAATAACTACACTGAGATCAACGCTGAGCAAGCGCTAGAAGATAAAGACTCTGTTTTTTACTTCTACAAGAGCTTGATTGAGTTACGTAAAGAAGTGCCAGTGATTACTCATGGTAGCTACAAAGATTTATTGCCTGAGCACCCATCGGTATTTGCGTATTCTCGTGAGACGGATAGTCAGACTTTGTTGTGTATTAACAACTACTATGGTGAAGAGGCGGAATGCGTTTTACCGGAACGTTTTGATATGAGTAAGGCGAAGAGTTTGTTGTCTAACTATCAAGAAGCGAACACTTCAGCAGCATTACATCATCAAGTCTTACGTCCTTATGAGACTCGTATTCTCTTGATTGAAGGTTAACCTTGTTTCATTTTCACAAGCCTGATTCTTATTCCCCTTAAAGGGTTGGGCTTTTACAAAGGCTTTGGAGTGCTCCCCAAAGCCTTTTTGTTTTAGTGATGTCTGGAATATCGTGCCTCGAGTCTACTTGCGAGAAGTTTGAGCATCGAGTAGCCAGCAATGACAGAGCAGGTAATGAACGCTAAGACGCGTAATTCACCGAGTAGCGAGTTGGTTTGTGGTTCATTGCCAATACTATGTTCAATACTGCGGTGCCTAATACAGATACGGCAATTACCCAAGGTGACACAAAGAAGAACGATGCAAAAAGAATACACGCATCAATACCCATTTGTGTTTTACCTACCGAGATACCGTAGCGGTCTTGGATAAACAAGCACAGTACGTTGAAACCACCCAGACTTGAGCGGTGACGGAATAGGATTAGCATGCCTAAGCCCATTAACAAGCCGCCAGCTACCGCACAGTAAATCTCATTATGAACGTCTAACGAAATCACCAAGTATAAATGATCGGCAAACACAGACACTAAAGCGCCAGAAATGGCACTGCTTATCGCAAAGTGACGGCCAAATCGTTTCCATGCCAATAAGTAGAATGGGCAGTTGGCAATAAAGTACAAAATACCAAAGGTTACTGGTGTAAATTGACTCAAAAGCAGTGCCAAGCCTGTCGTGCCACCAGTAAGCAGGTTTGCTGACTGTAAAAAGAAGACGCCTAATGCGACTAAAAACGTACCAGTGAGGATCGCTACCCAATCTTCTTTACGTGAGTGTTTTTCCATCGTTTTTATAATTACCTAACCAATAAAGGCGTGCATAGTAGAGAAAAACCTTAGCTTTCGGTAGCTAGAGGGGGAAAATTAAGGTAAACCTATGTAATCTGCGTTTTACAGGGTGTAAAGCGTAAAATTGACAGTAAGTACCATCTTTGGTTGGATAAGCTTTATAACCATGATGAACCTTATTTGTGATTATGAAAAAACTGCATGATAAAATTGCAATTAGCTCTTTATGACCTAAATCAAATTATGTAGAATGCGTCACATCAAAACGGTGACGGAAACGTTTGCTTTCGGTCGTTGTGTGGTTTTTTTGAAACTTTCAGTACAATCTGAGTCAGGAGATACAGATGCTTAAGCGTGACATGAACATTGCTGATTACGATGCGGATCTATTCGCAGCTATCCAAGAAGAAACTCTTCGTCAGGAAGAGCACATCGAACTTATCGCTTCAGAAAACTACACAAGCCCACGTGTAATGGAAGCTCAAGGTTCTCAACTTACAAACAAATACGCTGAAGGCTACCCAGGTAAGCGTTACTACGGTGGTTGTGAGTACGTAGATAAAGTTGAAACTCTAGCAATCGAACGTGCATGTGAACTATTTGGTGCAGAGTACGCAAACGTACAACCTCACTCAGGTTCTCAAGCAAACAACGCTGTATACATGGCACTACTGAATGCTGGCGATACCGTTCTAGGTATGAGCCTTGCGCACGGTGGTCACCTAACTCACGGTTCTCCAGTAAACTTCTCTGGTAAGCTTTACAACATCATTCCTTACGGTATCGATGAAGCTGGTCAAATCGATTACGAAGAGATGGAAGCGCTAGCTATCGAGCACAAACCTAAGATGATCATCGGTGGTTTCTCAGCTTACTCTCAAGTTTGTGATTGGAAGCGCATGCGTGAAATCGCTGACAAAGTAGGTGCTTACTTCTTCGTAGATATGGCTCACGTTGCGGGTCTAATCGCGGCAGGTGTCTACCCGAACCCAGTTCCACACGCTCACGTTGTTACAACAACCACGCACAAAACGCTTGCTGGCCCTCGTGGTGGTCTTATCCTTTCTAACGAAGGCGAAGATCTTTATAAGAAGCTGAACTCAGCAGTATTCCCAGGCGGCCAAGGTGGTCCTCTAATGCACGTTATCGCTGGTAAAGCAGTAGCGTTCAAAGAAGCTCTAGAGCCAGAGTTCAAAGAATACCAAGCTCGCGTTGTTGCTAACGCAAAAGCAATGGTTGCTGAATTCCTAGCACGCGGTTACAACATCGTTTCAGGTTCTACAGAGAACCACCTGTTCCTAGTTGACCTAATCGACAAAGACATCACAGGTAAAGAAGCAGATGCAGCACTAGGTTCAGCTAACATCACAGTGAACAAGAACTCAGTACCAAACGATCCACGTAGCCCGTTCGTTACTTCAGGTATCCGTATCGGTTCTCCTTCTATCACTCGTCGTGGTTTCTCAGAAGCAGACGCGAAAGAGCTAGCAGGTTGGATGTGTGACATCCTAGATAACATGGGTGATGAGTCTGTTATCGAAGCAACGAAAGCAAAAGTACTAAACATATGTAAGCGTCTACCGGTTTACGCTTAATTTTTTCTGCGTAGAGTGAACGAATTTCTGTGTCGCACATACTCATTTGCTAGCGCACACTCCGTGTGAGCTCCTTGAACTTCGCTCATCTACTTTGAAAAATACTTTTAAAGGGGCTCATTGAGTCCCTTTTTTGTATTTGTCGGTATGAGAGTTGGGTTATCTGAGAATACAGAAAGGCAGGTACTAAAAAGGGCTGATGTTTGCACATCAACCCTTTGCTGTTTGTTGGTATCGGTTTTACTTTTTGATGCTCAGTAAAGTTCCTGACTTACATCTAAACGAGTAGTAGCTGCGACTCTCGTTGAATTTGCCTAAGCCTTCGCCATCGCAGTAGTCTATGTTGATATCACGCATTACTTCTAGCGTATCTTCACTGTTCAAAGCGAATTTAGAACCATCAGAACAGACGATACGAATTCGCTCATCATGGCTTACTGAGTAAATATCGACTTCGGTATTACACAGCTCAAAAGAGGCTTCACGAAAGTTGTCTTGCTGTGTATTTGAAGCGCAACCTGCAGTCAGTGTTGCAGCGAAAACTGCCAAAAGTCCGAGTCTTTTCATTGTTAATCCTTCGCTATCATCAGATTGGGTGATGAGTTTTATATGCTATTTGAGGTAGCCTATACAACAATACGCTTCGGTTCAAGGAGCGTTCGTTGACTCTAAGATATAAAAGTATAGATGTAGACAGATAATTTATAACGGGTTTGTTGCATGTTTACTTATTACGTATCACCAACAAAAAAGACCAACACAGAGGTTGGTCTATTAATAGGAAGCTCGTTTTAAATCATTATCGAAACTGTTTGGCTTCTGGAAGATACTCAAAACCAGCAGACGCGAGCTTAGCGATCAATGCAGCTTTGTCAATTTCGTAGAAGTTGACTACTCGATCCAAATTGCCGCCGAAGTCATCGCGAAGCTTCATATTGACGATGCTCATCAACATCACTGGATCCATCTTTTCAAAGTTAGCGAGATTCATACTAGTCCTCGAAATCTGAAATCAGTAGGTTCGCAGCGGCAAATGCTGCACGTTCACGAGCGTCTTTAGCAAGGGATTCATCGGCAGCAAGGTCGTTCAATGTTTTTACTGCGCAGGTGATCGCTTTAGGGATATAGCCTTGGTCGCCACTGCCAATTTGAGAATACAGTTCACGCACTAAATCACAACAATCGTATACTTTCATTTTTATACCTAACCAAATGATAACTGATATCAATATACACATAGAGATAAGCAAAAACAAAGTGGATCTGCTCAAGAGCAGAGTTAGTTTGTCTTTGCTCAATATATTACTTAGTTAGCCTGCGGCTTAGGCTTCTCTTTACTGACTCGTTTGGTATTTACCGATTAGCCAGATACTTGTTGTTCAAGTTGATAAGTGACTTCATCAGCAAGGTTTAGTTGTTTCGCGAGCTCTTTCAGGTACGCCTTTTCCATGAAATTCTGTTCGTCGGCAACAATCAAAGAGGCTAAGTAGATCTCGCTCGCTTGCTGAGGTGAAGTGGCTAGTTGCGCAATCTCACTTGGGTCTAGTGGCTTGTGCAGTTCTTCAGATACCAATTTCGTCAGTTGATAATCAGCGCCCATGTTTTCTACTGCTTGTTCTATCTTAGCCATCTCTTCTTTATCAACATGACCATCAGCTTTAGACGCGGCTATCATCGATCGTAGAATAAGAACACCGTGATTAGCATCATTTTCATCAAATTGAGCCTGTTCGACATTGGGTGTCTGGCCTTGTTTAGATTGGTAGTCGTTGTAGACTTTATAAGCGAGAGCACCAAGAGCTGCTGCGCCACCAATGCCGGCTGCTTTCTTACCCATTTTCTTGGTCTTTTTAGAGCCCATTAACGTCCCTAACAGTCCACCACCAACAGCGCCTGCACCGAAAGCGCCAAGTGTGCTCTTGTTGATACCTTTGTCATTGCTGCTACTGCCTTGAGAGAGGCTGCTTAAACTTGAAGACCCTTGGGAAAGCTTCTGAGTGCCTTGTTTAACGAGATCTGAATTAAGTGCTTGGTTAAGTAAGCTTTTGATATCCATCGATACCTCCAATGGTGAGCATGTCCAAAAAGTTGATAACACCAATATACGGATTTGAAGATGAACAGGGGATTAACTTACGTTATTAACTCTACTGATAAATAGAAGGGAGTTTGAAGGGAAACGACAGGCACAAAAAAGGCCACCGAATGGCAGCCTTTCAATGTTTATCTATCAGCTTGCAAGCAAAAGTAATCGGATTACTTAGCCAGTTGAGCTTTAAGGTGCTCGATCACCGTGTCCATTGCGATAGCTTCTTTATCACCAGTACGACGGTTTTTGTATTCGAAGTTGCCTTCGTCCATGCTGCGATCGCCGATAACGATAGTGTGAGGAATACCCACTAGTTCGATATCTTTAAACATTACACCAGGGCGCTCTTTACGGTCATCAAATAGTACTTCGATACCCATAGCGGTTAATTCAGCGTATAGCTTCTCAGCTGCTTCTTTAACGCGCTCAGATTTGTGCATGTTCATTGGTACGATAGCAACTTGGAACGGCGCTAGTGCGTCTGGCCAAGTGATACCGAATTTATCGTGGTTTTGCTCGATAGCAGATGCAACAACACGTGAAACACCGATACCATAACAACCCATTTCTAGGATTACGCTCTTACCATCAGGACCAAGCACGTTACAGTTCATTGCTTTAGAGTAAGTATTACCCAGTTGGAAGATGTGACCAACTTCGATACCGCGCTTAAGTTGGATAGTACCTTGACCACATGGGCTAAGGTCGCCTTCAACAACGTTACGTAGGTCTTCAACTTGAGCAAGCTCAACGTCACGACCCCAGTTAATACCGAAGTAGTGCTTACCGTCTACGTTTGCACCAGCGCCAAAGTCGCTCATTACAGCAACAGAGCGGTCAACGATGAATGGTAGCTCTAGGCCAACAGGGCCAAGTGAACCAGGACCTGCACCAACGAGTGCACGGATTTCTTCTTCAGAAGCCATCTCTAGCGGAGAAGCAACTTGTGGAAGGTTCTCTGCTTTCACTTCGTTCAGTTCGTGGTCGCCACGGATGATCAGTGCAATGATGTCTGCATCTACTTCATCAGACGCTTTAACGAATAGAGTCTTAACGGTCTTCTCGATTGCTAGACCGTGCTGCTCTACAAGCTCAGCAATTGTTTTTGCGTTTGGCGTATCAACCAGTTCCATCTCTTGAGTTGGCGCTGCCGCTTCAGTTGTAGGAGCTAGTGCTTCTGCTTTCTCGATGTTCGCTGCGTAATCAGATTCAGAAGAGAATGCGATTAGATCTTCGCCGCTTTCAGCAAGAACGTGGAATTCTTGAGAGCCGCTACCGCCGATTGCACCAGAGTCTGCCAATACTGGACGGTACTCAAGACCCATGCGGTCGAATGCTTTACAGTAAGCATCGTGCATCGCTTGGTAAGACTTTTCTAAGCCTTCTTTGTCGATATCAAAACTGTACGCATCCATCATAGAGAATTCACGTGCACGCATTACGCCAAAACGAGGGCGACGTTCATCACGGAATTTAGTCTGGATTTGGAACAGGTTTAGAGGAAGCTGTTTGTAAGAGCTAATCTCGTTACGTACTAGGCTCGTCACCACTTCTTCAGCTGTTGGGCTAAGAACGAACGGACGAGAGTGACGGTCTGTGAAACGAAGTAGCTCAGGGCCCATCTTTTCAGAACGGCCAGTCTCTTCCCAAAGCTCAAACGGTTGAACTACGGGCATCAAGATTTCAACGGCACCTGCATTATCGATCTCTTGGCGAACGATATTTTCGACTTTACGCAGTACACGTAGACCAGTAGGTAGCCAAGTATATAAACCTGAAGCTAGCTTACGGATCATACCTGCACGTAGCATCAGCTGGTGGCTGATTACTTCTGCGTCGTTTGGAGTCTCTTTCAGAGTAGAAAGAAGGTAGTTACTGGTACGCATTCTGTGGTATCCGTTTCATCATTGATAAAAGAAAATTTGCCGAGCTTAGTGGCGTCAGCAAATCTGATATAGCCGTATATAATATCAGCCTATTTGAGTTCTCAAAAGCGCTCAATGTCAGTAACATTGATGAAAAGCGTTTCAACAACGAATTTCACGTTAAGATCGAACAAATTTACCGCATATTCTTTACTGTCTGGTTTGCCTTTTTTATAGGCAGGGCG
This sequence comes from Vibrio sp. ECSMB14106, assembly GCF_000972265.1. Taxonomy (NCBI): domain Bacteria; kingdom Pseudomonadati; phylum Pseudomonadota; class Gammaproteobacteria; order Vibrionales; family Vibrionaceae; genus Vibrio; species Vibrio sp. ECSMB14106. The sequence goes on from NZ_LAUM01000009.1 coordinate 134,210, forward strand.
AGGATCTTGGCCAAGAACTTCTTTGATTACCTGAATGATGTGGTGCCCCTGTGGGTGTTGTACCAGCTTCGCTTGGGCTTGCTGTGAAAAGTTAACTTCTAGCACTTCTGGTTCATCAGCGGCAAACCCTCCTAATGCATCAGGAATCGAATCGGAGTAGGGGATATAAGGTTTGATATCGATAATTGGCGTGCCGTCAACCAGATCGACACTGCCCAAATCTACCCAAGTTTGCCCCTTTTCTTGAGACACACCTTTGAGCTCAACCGCGGACATGCCAATTCCATTGGGCCTAAATGTCGCGCGAGATGCGAATACACCAATACGTTCATTACCACCAAGTCGAGGTGGTCTTACGGTTGGTTTCCATCCTGCTTCGAGGTTTTTGTCGAACATGAACAACAACCAAACATGGCTAAATTGCTCAATATTACGGACGGACTCAAGGCAGTTTGCTGAGTCAACGAGTCTTATTCTTGAGCTGGATGTTGGTACTAATCTAGGTTGCCTTGGTACCGCGAACTTCTCTTTATAAGGAGACTCTATAAAGCCAATAGGTTCAATGGAGTACATGGACGGACACTCTCTAATTTCGATCTATGGCGAAAAAATACCATAAAATCGCTTGTCTTTCTTTTGATAATAATTACCATCCAGTATGTTATAACATATCAATTTAATTATTTTAGGGAAACATAATGAAACCGAATATCCACCCGGACTACCGCACAGTGGTATTCCATGACACCAGCGTTGATGAGTACTTCTTAATAGGCTCTACGCTGAAAACAGATCGAATTATCGAATGGGAAGATGGCAATACTTATCCTTACTTCACTATTGAAGTGTCGTCAAAGTCGCACCCTTTCTATACCGGTAAACAGAGAGTGCTACATAAAGAGGGACGCGTTGCGAACTTCACTCGTCGTTTTGGTCAATTAGGTAAAGGGAATAAGTAGATGAAAGTGGTTAAATCTCTTAAGAGTGCAAAAAGTCGTCACCCAGATTGTCAGGTTGTGAAGCGCAGAGGTCGCCTCTATGTCATCTGTAAGTCCAACCCGAGATTCAAAGCGGTTCAAAAATAGTCAGTCATACGACGTGACACAGCTTTAAAAACGAGGGGAAAGTCAAACTTCATTCATTTGTCAGTTTTTCTTTTCCTTCGAGAGGAAGGTTATTAAATATCAAGTGTTTTTTATAGTACGGCGAACTTTGTTTTTAAATTAATCAATGGCTTATATCGTCAATTATATTTGTAGTGAATATGTTCTTTTGAATTATAAATCTAGTTTTAGTCCCCTGTGTGGATTTATTTGCTAGTTAAACGTTCAAATAGAGTTAAAAATCATCAGTTATTACACATTTTGTAACATTTTGAATTTCTAATTGATAATTTTGTCGCGTACCCTTCGCTGGCAATTTGAACATTTTTGTCACAATTGCACAGGAATCACTACAAGGAGGGAACTGATGAGTTCATCAGATTCAATAAAAAACAACTCGCCAAAGAAACCTATTTTTACCCGCTTTCTCGATGGCGTTGAATATTTGGGGAACCTTTTACCCCACCCAATTACTCTTTTTGCAATCTTCTGTGTCGCAATTTTAGTTACTTCAGGTATCGCTGGATATTTTGAGGTGTCTGTTATGGATCCTCGTCCAGACGGTGCGCCAGGTCGTGCTGCTGACGGCATGATTCACGTTGTAAGCTTACTTAACGCTGAAGGCTTACAACTCATAGTCACTAATCTCGTTAAAAACTTTGTCGGCTTTGCGCCACTAGGTACTGTGCTGGTTGCAATGCTAGGTGTTGCGATTGCTGAACACTCAGGTCTACTATCTGCGGCGATGCGTGGCATGGTAATGGGCGCATCTAAGCGTATGGTTACAGTAACCGTAGTATTTGCCGGTATTATCTCTAACACGGCCTCTGAGCTTGGTTATGTTGTGCTTATCCCTCTTGCGGCAATGCTTTTCCACTCTTTGGGTCGTCACCCATTGGCGGGTCTAGCGGCAGCATTTGCTGGTGTATCTGGTGGTTACTCTGCAAACCTTCTAATCGGTACGGTTGATCCACTGCTTTCTGGTATTACCCAAGCAGCAGCGCAAATGATCGACCCGACTTACAGCGTTGGTCCTGAATCAAACTGGTATTTCATGTTTGTTTCTACTTTCTTCATTGCAATTACCGGTGCATTTGTAACTGAGAAGATTGTTGAACCAAAACTGGGTAAATACAACGACGAAGAAGCGTCTGAAGATTTATCAAACGATTCAATGGGCAAGCTAACGGAAATTGAGAAGAAAGGCCTTAAGCTGGCGGGCATCGCTGTGCTAGCCGTTTCTGCTCTTCTTGCGTGGACGATTGTTCCTGCTGATGGTGTTCTGCGTTCAGCGGCTGGTACGGTTTCAGGTTCTCCATTCCTAAAAAGTATCGTAGCGTTTATCTTTGTCTTCTTCGCGGTTCCTGGTTTTGTTTACGGTAAAGTTACCGGCTCAATGAAAACTGACCGTGACGTTATCAATGCAATGTCGAAGTCTATGTCCTCTATGGGCATGTACATCGTACTTGTATTCTTTGCTGCTCAGTTTGTTGCTTTTTTCAAGTGGACTAACTTCGGTCAAGTATTTGCAGTTGCAGGCGCGACTTTCCTACAAGATATCGGCCTAACTGGTCCAATGTTGTTCTTCGCATTCATCTTAATGTGTGGTTTCATTAACCTGATGATCGGTTCGGCTTCTGCTCAGTGGGCAGTTACAGCACCTATCTTCGTTCCAATGCTAATGCTAGTAGGCTACGCACCTGAAACGATTCAAGCGGCTTACCGTATCGGTGACTCAACAACGAACATCATTACACCAATGATGAGCTACTTCGGTCTTATCCTTGCTGTAGCAACGCGTTACATGAAGAACCTAGGTATTGGTACCCTGATTGCTACAATGCTTCCATACTCAATCGTTTTCTTGGTTGGTTGGAGCTTAATGTTCTATATCTGGGTATTCGTATTTGGCCTACCTGTTGGCCCTGGTGCGGCGACGTACTACACGCCTTAGTTGTAGAGTAGGGGGAACCTTCTCTTAATTGATATTAAAAAAACCTGCATTGTTTGCAGGTTTTTTTTTATGGAGAGATAGAACTAGGTTAAGCTCGGATGAGCCTGCTAGCGTTTGGCTAGAATTCTATCTAAGTGGTTCGCGAACTCACGACGGTCGGTTTGAGAAAGGGTGTTTGGTCCGCCCGTTTGGATGCCACTTGAACGCATGGTATCCATAAAATCACGAATGTTGAGCCGCGCTTTAATGGTCTCTTTGGTGTAAAGCTCACCACGAGAGCTGAGTGCTTGACCACCCTTCGTGATCACTTCATCCGCTAAAGGAATGTCTGATGTAATCACGAGGTCACCGGGCTCTGTGCGTTTTACGATTTCATCATCTGCAATATCAAATCCGCTTGGCACTTGAATTGAGTGAATGTTATTGCGCTTAGGTACGGGAACTAAATGGTTTGCCACAAAGGTGCATTCAACACCTGTGCGCTCTGCTGCACGTACGATTGTTTCACGGATAACTTTAGGACAAGCGTCCGCATCAACCCATATCTTCATAGTGTTCTATTTCTCTGTTAGCTTGTTATCTGTCACTTATTGCTCTGTTGCCTAATTGACCAGTTAACTTATTGTTCCGTTAACTTAGCTTCAAGCGTGGCCACTCGAGCGGTAAGTTCAAGGATTTGCTTTTCCAGTTGGCTCACACGATCAAGCTCCGGCTCTTTTTGTGTCGCCACTTCAACCTTAGGGACACGATTGGCGCTTTTCCAACTTTTGATCGTTGTGATTAAAGCTGGCATAGGAACGGATGTGCTCATACGAGCTTTAACTAAAGCAACGGTTGGCTCTTTCCCTTGTGCTTGCAGTCCTTCAAGCACCGATTTCAACTCTTCAGAAACATCTTTTGTCAGCATGTTGACCTCCATTTTTAGTCTTTGTGCATTTTACTCGCTCCAGCAGATGATAGCGAATCATAAAACAGCCCATAGCGTGTGAGAGATCTCTTACAAGCGCTGTGAGATAACACGAATATATTTCTAGAGAGATTGATATGCATATAGGTAAGTTTTTGAATTTTATTTGTTTTATATAATTAACAACTCAGTTAGATGTGAAATGTGATGAGAATCTATTGTCCGAAATCGTAAATCGCGTAAATTAAACCTTGTCGGAAGGATGCTGACACGGAACAGGAAAGCACCAAGGATTTGGTTATCTTCAGGATGAAGATTTGGTCATTTAGGATTGAATGATCAAGCATGGAGCGTAGGACATTGTAGGGAGACAGTGAGTTGACAGGAAGTTAGCTGCAACGGAATGACAATGGACACCTTTGGGATTAAAGGGTTGGATTCGCATCAGGACGATGCAAAGGACACCGCTCAGGGAACAAGTTATGTGCGCTAACTAGGATTGTTAGCTTTCAGGATGATTGGACACCGCTAGGATGGCGAAGTAAAGGAAAGAGCTGAAGGATTACAGCCACTATTATGGATGATGCATGGAGCATTAATTAGTAGCCGGACTGCTGCGAGTAAGACCCTAGCCCTGACACTTCGGTGTCGGGGCTTTTCTTTATCTGAGTATCGCTATACAGCGTATTGTGACGTTACATTCGATGAGGCTGTAGCTCAAACCGCATCGAGCGGAATCCTACCATGGTCAGTTTGCCTTTGTAGCAGTCATCACCTAACGCTGAAAACTCAAATTGATACACGGTGTGCCAGCGCCAAATCGTGGTCAATTCATGGCGCATCTTAAGCTTATGACCACTGAAAGCGACACTTAGCAACTGTAAGTCTAGCTCTTTACACTTTCTCGCAATGGCAGTTTTCGCAAGCTCTGATTGCCTGCGCTGTTGCCAAAATAAAAAGCAAAAGAAGCACAGCATTAAAATAGCCAATAAGTTATCTATCATTTAATCCATACTTCCTTTTATCTCTTTATTCCAATCGTGATTTGATCTTGTTTTTACGAGTTATTGAGCCTTTGCCGCTTGCTGTAGTTCAACTAAGGCATTAGCAAGCTCAGGCGATGGGTTTGAGTTCAGTAAAGGTAAAAATACCATTCTCAACGTCGGAATCATCACTAAATCTGCAAATAATTGGTTGAATAGGTTTTGGTTGCCCGTTTGTGCGAGACGTAACAAGAATTGCTCAGCAATCGCAGGATCTTGTAGCGCATGCCAGCTGCGACCAGCCAAACCAATCAATACTTCTTGGTGACTTAAGCGCGGGCTAGCCAAGACTTGATGAATCACGGCGTTAGTAGTGGTTTGCTCTGCGCCAGAAAGAGCACGTACCAGTGCTGACAGTAAGAACAGATCTGGCTCTTGACTGTTAATCTCACTCTCTGCCATTTCTTGTAAGCGTTGAGCGAGCTTGTCATTGATTTGCGTATGCTCAAGCGCCCCTAGTGTTGCGTATAAAGGTTCTGAAGGCAGTTTATTCAATGCTTTGCGAATCGCGACACCATTTTGTTGGCTGCCTGAGCGAGCGCACATATCAGTGATGCCTTGTAGGCCAACGGTTTTCCAGTTGTCCCAACCGAGTTCGCCAGTGAAGTAGTGTTGAGCGTGTTCGTAATATTGGCTCGTCGCCAGGTCTAAACCTGCTCTTACTTGGCTATGGAACACGGCCATTTTGTCTTCAGAAGGCTTGAAGGTATAAGGGTTATTTGACAGCTTTTGTTGTTGCTCCTCGCTGATGTCGCCGTTTAAACGAGTGCCCATTGCTTCGATAACAAACTTCAGGAAATTACCCACATCACCTTGATGCAACAGGCCTCTTTCATCCAGTTTGAATTTTAGGAACCAGATCCAAGGTTGCTTGTGTTCGTTCCAGTAGCTAATGGCTAAGTGAGCTTGTTTTTGAAGTGGAAACGGGTACGGCTGTTTCCCTTGCTCAACATCAGAAAATAAGGTGTTGTCGATCTTCTGAATGCGACGACCTAGGTCGTAGATATCGTATTGGCAACCGCTATTTTTAAGCAACTGAGTGAGCGTGTGAATTGTTTCCATAGCAATAAAGCTCCTAACTTTCTTTCCTCAATAGATGGTACTCTATGCCCCAATTTCAAGGTCACTAGATAAATAACTTGGTGAAAAATGACAGCAGCCACAAAGTTACCTATTTTACTTCAACAATTAGAACGACAAATGCGCCAATGTTCGCTGTGGAGTGATGTTCCACCTTCGGACGAAGCTCTAGCCAGTGTTGAGCCTTTCGCGATTGATTCTCTGCAACCGGAAGAGTGGTTGCAGTGGATCTTCATCGTTAAGATCAACGCAATGGTGAATGCACAAATGAGTCTACCAAAAGGCTTCGCGATTCATCCTTACTTTGGTGAAGTGTGGAAAAATGAAGCAGGTAAGGCCGAATTGCTAGTGACGATTCAGAGAATTGATGAGGTATGCGCGTAATGTTAGAGATCATTTATCAAGATGAGTATTTTGTCGCGGTGAATAAACCTGCGGGCATGCTAGTGCATCGTTCATGGTTGGATAAGCATGAGACTCAATTTGTGATGCAAACACTGCGTGATCAAATTGGTCAGCACGTATTTCCTCTGCACCGTTTAGACCGACCAACATCTGGTGTATTGGTGTTTGCGTTGTCGAGCGAGGTTGCTTCACAGGTGATGCCGATGTTCGCTAACCATGAGATGCAAAAAACCTATCATGCGATTGTTCGTGGTTGGATAGAAGAAGGCGACACGCTCGATTATGCACTCAAGGTCGAATTGGATAAAATCGCGGATAAGTTCGCGAAAGAAGACAAAGAAGCGCAAGAGGCGGTGACGGTCTATGAACCGTTAGCAAAAGTAGAAGTGCCATATTCAACGGGGCGTTTTCCAACGAGTCGCTATTGTCTTGTTAAGATGCTGCCAAAGACAGGGCGTAAGCACCAACTGCGCCGTCATATGGCGCACTTAAGGCACCCAATTGTTGGTGATACTTCCCATGGTGATGGTAAGCATAACCGACTGTTTCGTGATGACCTCGATTCGCATCGTTTGTTACTGCATGCTTCTGAGTTGCGATTCATTAATCCTTTTACCCAAGAAGAGTTAGTGATGAAGGCTAACCTTGATGAAACGTGGCTAAGGTTGTTTGAAACCTTTGATTGGGATATCGAGTTATTAGATGCTCAAGCTTGAGTGTTCAAATAAAAGACGAATAAAAATAAAGGGTTGATAGGAATATCAACCCTTTTTAACTTCTGTGCAATCGAACGGTGAAGCCTGAGTGTTATAGGCTAACAGCCCTTGCGGGGATCATTTTAGCTTTTCTAGATCGGCTTCGATTTCTGAGATCTTACTCGAGACCACTTTCTCTAAGTGGCGTAAGTCAGTCAGAATTTTCTGCTTCACATCCATCTCAGTGGTTGGTGTTGGTTTGGTGATCTTGTTCAGTTCATCAATCACAAGCGTGAGATTACGGTTTATCTCTGTTACTTCTTTGTATTGATTGTTACCACCGCTAACAAGCACACTTTTTACTTGTCTTGGGTATTTAAACTTAACGCTTTTTGCAAACAGTTCGCCTTTCTGTTTACGGAAGTAAATCTTGAGAATATCTTTGTGTGCTTCTTGGCGAAGGGAGTAACGTTCAATCTGCTTAGGTTCGTGGATACCTAAGCCAGTGAGGTTTGGATACATAAGTGACCTCTAGTTTATGAGTGTAGTACTTTTATGTAATTGACTTAATCAATGTAGCAGCCTAACGATAAGCTAGATAGTTGATATCTGGGAATTGATTGTAAGTTGTGGGCAAGATCGCTCTCTATCTTTACCCACACTCAATAGGTTATTGAATCTGATTTCTCGGATTGCTTATTTTTGGAGCTAAATTGAGTTTCTAAGGTGCGAGTTCAGAAACATGTTCAGTTAATCTTTCTCTTAGCGCTTGTTCTTGTTCTTCAGAAAGCCTTCCTCCTGCTTCACTGGTTAGAATAAACAAATCTTCTGCTCGTTCACCTATGGTGGTGATTTTCGCTCCGTGCAAATTGATATCTAGTTCTGCAAAGGTTGCACCGACTTGAGCCAACAACCCTGGAGTGTCTAATGCTTTCAGTTCCATCAAGGAATGCTTTTTACTTTTAGTTGGTAGGAACTCAACTCGAGTTTTTACCTCAAAATGCTGCAAGTTACGTGGTGTACGACGTGTTTTTATCTTAGTAGGACGCCCATCAGATAGAACATGGGTTAAGTGTTTGGCGACCGCTTTATGCCTTGCTTCATCAATGGCCTCACCATGCTGATCTAACACAACGAAGGTATCCAAAACGTGACCATCTTTGCTGAGCATGACTTGCGCGTCGTGAACATTAAAGTTGCGTCTATCGAGTTCTGCAACCACAGTTGCAAAAAGTGCTGCTTGGTCTTTACAGTAAACGAACACCTCAGTACCACCACGAGTCGCTTTTTCGCTGATCAGCACCAAGGGTTGGCTTGGGTCTTCGAGGCGAAGCAGGTGTTCACAGTGCCAAGCGATTTGATTGTGCGTATGACGTAAGAAGTAGTCGGCTTTGAAACGCTGCCAAAGTACTTCAATTTCACGAGCGGTGAATCCTTCTTTACGCAGCAATGCGGAAGCCATTTGTTGATTGTGACGAATACGGTCTCTGACATCGACCGGGTTTTCTAGACCACGGCGTAGTGCTCGTTGTGTTGAATGAAATAATTCAGCCAATAAAGTGCGTTTCCAACTGTTCCATAGATCTGGATTCGTTGCACAAATGTCTGCGACGGTTAGACAAACCAACAGCTCTAAGGACTCTTCATCGCGCACTTTTTTGGCGAACTCTGTGATCACGTCAGGATCTTGAATATCACGGCGTTGAGCGGTGACAGACATCAATAGGTGGTTTTGTACTAACCACGATACTAGCTTGGCTTCTGGTTTAGATAATCCATGCTCAATACAGAAAGAGTAAGCTTCGACGGCACCAATCTCTGAGTGATCTCCGCCACGCCCTTTACCTATATCATGGAAGATAGCAGCAAGAATGAGTAACTCTTTCTTCTGAACTCGTGGATACACTTCGCAGCAAATAGGATGTTTGTCATGGTTCTCAATTTGACTGAAACGGTTGATGTGCTTGAGAAGACGAATACTGTGTTCATCCACGGTGTAAGCATGGAAAAGGTCAAACTGCATTTGACCAACGATTTGGCTCCACTGCGGCAAGTATGCCGAGAGCACCCCTAAATTATGCATCAGGCTAAATGCTTTATGCAGTGCGTTAGGGTGGCGAACCAACGACATAAACTTTTCACGAGCTACAGGAATGGTGTGCAAGAAACGGTTTAGTCGACGGCGTGCAGTACGTAGCTGTCGCAATGTCGGTGGGCTAACCCCTTCGATGGAAGAGTCGTTCGCGATATGGATGAACATATCGAGAATCGTTTCCGGTCGAGCCTGGAATAGGGCTGGCTTGCGCGCTTCGATCAATGTCCCTCGACGTTGGAAATCATTATCGAGAATCTCAGCTTCTTGTGTCTCACCGCCATTGATTATTGCCTGATCGAACAGTTTAAGCAGCATCTTGTTGAGCTCTGCTACGCGGCGAAGGGTTCGATAGAACTCTTTCATCATCATCTCGACACCACGGTTTCCTTCACCGGTATAACCTAGATGTTCAGCGACTTGAGCTTGATGTGCAAACGTGAGGCGATTGTCGTAACGGCGTAATTCAATATGAAGTGCAAAGCGAATGCGCCACAAGAAATCTTGGCACTCGACTAACTCACGATATTCGGCATCGGTAAGAAAGCCATACTTACTCATCTCTAATAAAGAAGTTGCACCAAAGTGTCGACGCGCAACCCAGCTTAGCGTATGGATATCTCTCAAGCCTCCAGGGGTCGATTTAATATCAGGTTCTAGATTGTAAGTGGTGTCATGGTAGCGAGCATGGCGCTCTCTTTGTTCTTGAATCTTGGCTTTATAAAAGTTCTCACTTGGCCAAAAAGAATCGGAATGAATCTTCAATTTCAGTTCTTGAAAAGTGTCTTCACTGCCACACAGTAAACGCGACTCTTGTAGATTGGTTGCAACCGTTAAATCGTCGATACCAATCTCAATACACTCTGAAACTGTTCGTACTGCATGGCCGACTTCGAGTTTCAAATCCCAAAGTAGGGTGATGAATTGACTGACTTTTTCACCAAATGCATTTGGTAGTGTCTTTTGCGAAACGACTAAGATATCAATGTCGGATAAAGGGTGTAGTTCACCACGGCCATAGCCACCTACCGCTACGAGTGATATATGTGGGAGTTTATTGAATCCGAAATGTTCCCACAATCGATTGAGGAGCAAGTCCATGTACTCGGATCGTAAGAATACTAAGTCGGTGACTGGATGATGATTTAGAAATTCATTTTTTTGATACTGCGTGAAGATTTCGAGCTGATTTTTTAATTCGCAGATTTCAATTTGTTCGTCATTGAACGTAAGAGGGCATTGATAAGGCATAGTCTGCTATCCGTGCAAGCAAATGAGAATAGTAAACAATTTAACAGAAGCTGATGGAAAATCGAAATTGAGCGGATAAAAAATATCCCCGACAACGCGAGGATACTTTTAAAAGGCTGGTTGGTGCGCTCGGTTTGATGAGCTAAGCGTTTTTCATGATACGTGGAATGGTATCATCGCTGCGTAGTGTTAGTACTTCACAGCCAGTATCGGTAACAACGAGAGTGTGTTCCCACTGAGCAGAGTTCTTGCTGTCTGCCGTATAAACTGTCCAGCTGTCTTCGTCATCTAGGCGGCAACCAAACTTACCCGCATTGATCATCGGCTCGATAGTGAAACACATCCCCGTTTTTAGCACTGTACGGTCGTTGTTTTTGTAGTGAACCACTTGTGGATCTTCGTGGAACTCAGAACCAATGCCGTGGCCACAGTAATCTTTTACGATCGAGAACTTAGCGCGTGGATTATTCTTATTGTTTGTTTTGATGTACTTCTCGATAGCAGTACCGATTTGACCAAGTTGAACTCCAGGCTTAACTTGACGCATGCCTTCGTAAAGGGCTTCTTGAGCAACCATGCATAAGCGTTTGTTTGCCGGTGATACATCACCAACTAAGAACATCTTAGATGTGTCACCATGGTAGCCTTGCGGACGAACGCTTAGGTCTGCGTTTTCGTCATCAGGTATGATTACCGTGATATCAACGTTCAGAATGTCGCCATCTTTTAGTACCGCAGGTTTGAATTGACCCGTGCTACCCGTCTCGTCTTGTGATGCTGGAATACCGTGACACACAATGTGGTTGATGGACGTACAGATTGACTTAGGGAAACCGTGGTAATCAAGTGGTGCTGAGTATGCGCCTCTTTCCATTGCGTAGTCGTGACAGATTTGGTTTAGCTCTTCTGTCGTTGTACCTACTTGGATATGAGGTTCGATCATCTCTAGAATTTCAGAAGCCAGCTTACAAGCGACGCGCATTTTTTGAATTTCTTCAGCAGTTTTAATTTTTACAGCCATTGCATATCTCTTAATTGGGTAGCACCTAAGTGTGCATATTTGGGCTATTCTAGCAGTGCAGCATTTTAGCGCAACATTCCCATACCCATTCAATGCTGGTGGAAACACTCCAAACTAAGTTAATAACGTTCTGTTTGATGATGTTGATGTGAATGGTTTAGGCCGCTATTTATAGGTAAAAACGGATGATAACGTTCATTATAGTCGTTGCCATTTTTAGAATTTTTGCTAGCCACAGATAGACAAAATATGGTATAAAGCGCGCCGGACGTCAGGACTGTTTTCTCCAATTGGCGAAACAAGCTTGTGTCCACTAACTTATTTCTTTAAATCACACACATTCCGACACATGTTCCGGGGTGCCTCAACAACGCAGATAACGGCTGAAAAGTGGTTAGTTGTTAGGGGTCGGATTCATGGGGGATGTGGAGGCCTAACCCCATAGAGGATTTTAAAATGGCAACTGTATCAATGCGCGATATGCTTAAAGCTGGTGTTCACTTCGGTCACCAAACTCGTTACTGGAACCCAAAAATGAAGCCATTCATCTTTGGTGCTCGTAACAAAGTACATATCATCAACCTAGAAAAAACTGTACCAATGTTCAACGACGCTCTAGCTGAAATCGCTAAAGTTGGCGAGAAGAAAGGTAAAGTTCTTTTTGTTGGTACTAAGCGCGCTGCATCTGAAGCTGTTAAAGAAGCTGCTATCAACAGCAACCAGTTCTACGTTAACAACCGCTGGTTAGGCGGTATGCTAACGAACTACAAAACTGTTCGTCAGTCTATTAAGCGTCTGAAAGAACTTGAAGCACAAGCTCAAGACGGTACTTTCGACAAGCTTACTAAGAAAGAAGCTCTAATGCGTACTCGCGAAATGGAGAAGCTAGAGAAGTCTCTTGGTGGTATCAAGAACATGGGCGGACTACCAGACGCTCTATTCGTAATCGATGCTGATCACGAACACATCGCAGTTAAAGAAGCAAACAACCTAGGTATCCCAGTTTACGCTATTGTTGATACTAACTCTAACCCAGACGGCGTTGACTTCGTTATCCCAGGTAACGATGATGCAATCCGTGCAGTACAGCTTTACCTAAATGCTGCTGCAGACGCGGTTAAAGAAGGTCGTAACAAAGATGTTGCTGCTGTAGCTGCTGAAAAAGACGGTTTTGTAGAAGCTGAATAATAGCGGCTCTGAGCCATATTTAGTTCACATTAAGTAATCATAATAGATGGCTTGAGGAACTGAATACAGTCAATATCAGGGGCCAATTAATGAGGCCCCTGTTTTTTATCTTTTTTAGAATTTACTGAGGAATAGAGAATGGCAACTGTAACTGCAGCTCTAGTTAAAGAACTTCGTGAACGCACAGCTGCGGGCATGATGGAATGTAAAAAAGCGCTTGTTGCTGCTGAAGGCGACATCGAGCTAGCAATTGAAAACATGCGTAAATCTGGCGCAGCAAAAGCAGCTAAGAAAGCTGGTAACGTTGCTGCTGAAGGCGCAATCATCATCAAAGAAGCAAACGGCGCAGCTGCTCTTCTTGAAGTTAACTGCCAAACTGATTTCGTAGCTAAAGATGCAGGTTTCCTTGCATTCGCTAACGAAGTTGCTGAAGTTGCTCTAGCAGAACGTCTAGAAATCGCTGATCTTCAAGCTAAATTTGAAGAAGCGCGTATCGCACTAGTAACTAAAATCGGTGAAAACATCAACATCCGTCGCGTACAATTCGTTGAAGGTGTTGCACTAGCTTCTTACCGTCACGGCGAGAAAATCGGTGTTGTTGTTGCTGGTGAAGGCGAAGCTGAAACTCTTAAGCATGTTGCAATGCACGTTGCTGCATCACGTCCTGAGTTCCTAAACCCAGAAGACGTACCTGCAGACGTAGTTGAGAAAGAAAAAGCAGTTCAAGTTGAAATCGCTATGAACGAAGGCAAACCAGCTGAAATCGCAGAGAAAATGGTTGTTGGCCGTATGAAGAAATTCACGGGCGAAATCTCTCTAACTGGTCAAGCTTTCATCATGGAGCCTAAGCAAACTGTTGGCGCTATCCTTAAAGAGAAAGGCGCTTCAGTATCTAGCTTCGTACGTCTAGAAGTTGGTGAAGGCATCGAGAAAACTGCTGAAATGAGCTTCGCTGACGAAGTTGCAGCGGTACAAAAAGGTTAATCCTTAGCGTATTGTTTGAAAAAAGACCGTGGCAATTGCTGCGGTCTTTTTATGAATAGTGACTTATTTTTTGCTCGCAATGTTAGCGGTTATGAATGCGAACTGACACCTTCAGTTTTTATCCATGACTGTTAATCACAACTCTTTGGAAGGTAAACTCCATGACTACGAACCCTAAACCAGCGTATCAACGTATTCTGTTAAAACTTAGCGGTGAAGCACTACAAGGCGAAGAAGGTTTTGGTATTGACCCGACGATCTTGGATCGTATGGCTCAAGAAGTAAAAGAATTGGTTGAACTAGGTGTTCAAGTCGGTGTTGTTATCGGTGGCGGTAACCTTTTCCGCGGTGCTGGTCTTGCTGAAGCCGGTATGAATCGCGTTGTTGGTGACCACATGGGTATGCTTGCAACGGTAATGAACGGCCTTGCAATGCGTGACGCTCTACACCGTGCTTATGTGAATGCACGTGTAATGTCAGCAATCCCTCTTAAAGGTGTGTGTGACGACTACAACTGGGCAGACGCAATCAGTCAACTACGTCAAGGTCGTGTTGTGATCTTCTCTGCTGGTACTGGTAACCCATTCTTTACTACGGATTCTGCTGCATGTTTACGTGGTATCGAAATCGAAGCTGACGTTGTTCTAAAAGCGACAAAGGTAGATGGTGTATTTACTGCTGACCCTGTAGCAAACCCAGAAGCAGAGCTGTATGATACGTTGTCTTACAATACGGTTCTTGATAAAGAACTTAAAGTAATGGATTTGGCTGCATTTACGCTAGCACGTGATCACAAAATGCCAATCCGTGTATTTAACATGAATAAACCAGGCGCACTACGTCGCGTGGTTATGGGTGAAACTGAAGGTACATTAATCAGCGACGCTGACTAATTTTTCGGGCTTACTGATGTGTTGTACTTCAGTAAGCTTATCCTTATCACTCCAAATAAAAAGCTTTCTTGAAGAAAGAACATAATCAAGGTGAAATTGTGATTAACGAAATTAAAAAAGACGCTCAAGAGCGCATGGTAAAAAGTGTTGATGCACTAAAAAACAGCCTGCAAAAGATTCGTACGGGTCGTGCTCACCCTAGCTTACTTTCTGGCATTACTGTGGAGTACTACGGTGCACCAACGCCTTTGACTCAAGTGGCGAACGTGATTGCAGAAGATGCACGAACACTAGCAATTACAGTGTTTGATAAAACACTGACGCCTCTAGTAGAAAAAGCGATCATGACATCTGACCTGGGTTTAAACCCTATGTCAGCTGGTACAGTTATTCGTGTTCCACTTCCACCGCTAACGGAAGAGCGTCGTAAAGACCTCGTAAAAATTGTTCGTGGCGAAGCTGAAGGTGGCCGTGTTGCTATCCGTAATATCCGTCGTGACGCGAATGGCGATCTAAAAGCGCTTCTTAAAGATAAAGAAATCTCTGAAGACGAAGATCGTAAAGCACAAGACGAAATTCAAAAGCTAACTGACGCTGCGGTTAAGAACGTAGATGAAGTTCTAGCAACTAAAGAAAAAGAGTTGATGGAAGTTTAACTTCACATATTCTTTTCTTTCCGGAAAAACGCTGTACTCACTGTTCAGCGTTTTTTTATGCTACTCTGTTCGACTATTAGAATTTGATTCACTCTTTTATGCATAATTCTCAAGCGTTCACAGACTCTCTTCCTAAACACATTGCTATCATCATGGACGGCAATGGCCGCTGGGCAAAAGCTCAGGGCAAACCTCGCGTCTTTGGCCATAAAAACGGCGTTCAGGCTGTTCGTAAAACCATCTCTTCTGCTGCCAGACTTGGCATTAAAGCCGTTACGTTATTTGCATTTAGTAGTGAAAACTGGCGTCGCCCTGAAGAAGAAGTCGGAATCTTGATGGAACTGTTTATTTCAGTGCTGTCGAGCGAAGTGAAAAAGCTTCATAAGAATAATCTACAACTTCGTGTTATTGGTGATAAAAGTCGTTTTAATGATCGACTACAAAAGAAGATAGAAGAAGCGGAAGCTTTGACTAGCACTAATACCGGTATGGTTATTAATATTGCGGCTAACTACGGCGGAAAGTGGGATATTCAGCAAGCAATGACCTCTATTGCTCAAAAGGTAAAGTCTGGCAATATTAATGTAGAAGACATTGATGAAGCTATGATTACACAACACCTTACGATGTCTGATATTCCTGAGGTTGATCTACTTATTCGCACCAGTGGTGAGTGCCGCATTAGCAACTTTATGCTTTGGCAGTTGGCTTACGCTGAAATGTATTTCACTGAACAATTCTGGCCAGACTTTAATGAAGACAGCTTAGTTGAAGCTGTGACTTGGTTTGTAAACCGTGAGCGTCGCTTTGGATGCACCGGCGAGCAAATTAAAGCTCTGATGGACAGTTAATAAGGATTTTTTGGTTTGAAACAACGAATTATTACGGCGTTGATTTTGGCTCCCCTAGTTATTCTAGGTATTTTTGAGTTATCACTTCCCACTTTTATTCTTTCACTATCAGTCATTGCACTGTTGGGTTATTGGGAGTGGACTCAATTTGTTGAAAGTAAATCGCGTTATTTAGCGTTGATTCCAACAGTTGTTATAAGTGCTGCAAGTTTTGCTTTTATTCCTTTTGATGCATTTAGCCTTAATAACTTATCTAGTGCTCACTACGCCATTCTAACTATTGGCTCGATTTGGTGGGTTATAGCGAGTGGTATGGCAGTGACTTACCCTAAGTCTGTGCCTGCATGGAAAGATTCATTGCTACTCCGTCATGCGTTTGGTGTCCTGACTCTGCTTCCTTTCTTCTGGAGCGTGGTTATCTTGCGTGCTAACGGTATCGATGTTGATCCTTACCATGGAGCAAAATTAGTGATGTTCGTTTGCTTACTGGTGTGGGCTGCAGACAGTGGTGCTTATTTTGCAGGAAAGAGTTTTGGTAAGCGTAAAATGGCGCCAGCGGTAAGCCCGAATAAGACGATTGAAGGTCTGGTTGGTGGCATTATTACTGCGGTGATCGTGGCTTGGATCTTTGCTGATTTGTTTGACATCCAGTTTACAAGCCCTTTCCACATGATTGTTATTACTCTTGTGACCGTCGTTATCTCTGTTCTTGGTGACCTTGTTGAAAGCATGTTTAAGCGTGTTTCTGGGGTGAAAGACAGCAGTAATCTGATTCCTGGTCATGGTGGTATACTTGATAGAATAGATAGCTTAACGGCTGCATTCCCTGTCTTTGCTCTGCTTTATTTAGCATTCTAATAAAAAGGGCAGTGATTCTGCCCTTTATTACATTTCTACGGTCATATGTGATGCGAAATCTAACTATCCTTGGCGCTACCGGCTCAATTGGTGAAAGTACACTAAAAGTCGTTGAGCAAAACTCAGACCTCTATTCGGTTGTGGCATTGGCTGCTGGCTCGAATGTTAAAAAGATGCTGGCACTCGTTGAAAAGTGGCAACCAAGCTATGTTGCTATGGCTTGCCCTGATGCAGCGTCTCTGTTGGTTGAAATGTTGTCTGCGGATTACCCGAACGTGCAAGTGCTTTCGGGAGCTGAAGGCATGTGTAAGGTCGCTTCCTTAGATGAAGTGGATACAGTAATGGCTGCGATTGTTGGTGCGGCGGGATTACTTCCTACGATGTCTGCGGTTGAAGCGGGTAAGCGTATTTTACTGGCTAACAAAGAAGCCTTGGTAATGTCTGGGCAACTGTTCATTGACGCTGTAGAAAAGTATGGTGCTGAGCTTCTTCCTGTCGATAGTGAGCACAACGCTATCTTTCAATGTCTGCCGCAAAACGTACAAACTAATCTAGGTCGTTGTGACTTGGAAGAGAACGGTATCAACCATATTCTCTTGACGGGCTCTGGCGGCCCTTTCCGCTATAGCGATATTGAAGAGCTTGAGTCTGTGACACCAGAGAGAGCGATCGCACACCCAAACTGGTCTATGGGGCCTAAAATATCTGTCGACTCTGCGACTATGATGAACAAAGGTTTAGAGTACATTGAAGCTAAATGGTTATTCAATGCCTCTCAGGAGCAATTAAAGGTCATCATTCATCCTCAGTCTGTGATTCACTCTATGGTCCAGTACAAGGATGGTTCCGTGCTTGCTCAGATGGGCGAACCCGATATGGCGACACCAATCGCCTTGACGATGTCTTACCCTGCTCGTACTGAAGCCGGTGTTAAGCCTTTGGACTTCACTAAAGTGAGCGAGCTGACCTTTTTAGAACCAGACTTTAGTCGTTATCCGTGTTTGAGGTTAGCGATTGAAGCCTGCTATCTAGGGCAACATGCAACAACGGCAATTAACGCTGCAAACGAAATTGCAGTCGACGCTTTCTTGAGTAATCAAGTGAAGTTTACCGATATTGCTGTCATTAACGAACATGTTATGAGCAAAGTATGTGAACAACATAACTCTGAGAGCTTAGATAGCTTGGAAAGCCTTCTCGAGCTAGATAATATGTCTCGTCAAATAGCCATTCAATTTATTAAAGAGCAACTAACATGAGTGGAATCCTGTGGAACTTCGCATCTTTTATTGTAGCGCTTGGCATTCTGGTCGCTGTTCATGAATTTGGACATTTCTGGGTCGCTCGTCGTTGTGGTGTAAAAGTTGAAAAATTCTCGATCGGTTTTGGTAAATCAATCTGGAGCAAAGTTGGCCGTGATGGTACTGAATATAGCCTTTCAGTGATCCCACTGGGCGGCTACGTTAAAATGCTTGATGGCCGTGTTGATGATATCTCTGAAGGACAACAACAGTACGCTTTTGACAAAAAGCCACTTTGGAAACGAACCGCGATTGTAGGAGCAGGTCCAGCATTTAACTTTATCTTTGCTGTTTTTGCATATTGGTTGGTATTTTTGATCGGTGTGCCAGCGGTTAAGCCCGTGATTGGTGAAGTGACTCCACAATCTATTGCCGCACAAGCCGGAATTGAAACTGGGATGGAACTTAAATCTGTTTCAGGAATCAAAACCGCAGATTGGGAATCAGTTAATATGGGGTTGATATCTCATATAGGTGATCAATCCATGACAGTAACGGTTGCTTCTCAAGACGATATCGGCTTTGAACAGCAAATGACATTGGATATTTCAGAATGGTCGTTCAACCCAGAAACTGAATCTGCAATGACAACGCTTGGTTTTAGACCGTACTCTCCAGAGATATCGACAGTGCTTGCTCAAGTAATTGATGATGGTGCTGCATATCATGCAGGGCTAGAAGCCGGCGATAAAATTGTTGAGATCAACGGGCAATCTATTGAACAGTGGCAGTCGGTTGTGGATCTTATTCGTGCAAACCCAGTGACCTCATTGGAGATGGTGGTGTTGCGAAATGGTATTGATAAGTCATTAGTTATGACGCCAAAAAGTCGAGAGCTTTCTGACGGCTCTACAATCGGCTATGCGGGTATTGCTCCAGAAGTCGCAGAATGGCCAGAAGATTATCGCTTTGAGTTACAATTTGGTGTAGTTGAGTCTGTAGGAAAAGCATTTGATAAAACAGGTCAAATAATCGGTTTGACGCTGACAATGCTTAAGAAGCTCATCGTTGGCGATGTTGGCTTAAATAACTTGAGTGGCCCTATTTCAATCGCTAAAGGTGCAGGTACAACCGCCGATTACGGTCTGGTTTACTTCTTAGGCTTTTTGGCTCTGATTAGTGTTAACTTGGGTATTATTAATTTAGTTCCGCTGCCTATGCTTGATGGCGGACATTTGCTCTTTTTCGCTATTGAGGCCGTTACTCGTAAACCGGTACCTGAGAGAGTTCAGGAAATGGGATACAGAGTGGGAGGGGCAATCCTCTTCTCTTTGATGGCTCTGGCAATATTTAACGATTTTACTCGTCTGTGAATGGTTTCTCACAGGCATTGGTAGTAGCAAGGAATAATTAGAATAAGTATGGCGATTAAGCAAATTCTGTTCGCAAGTCTATTGGCCACTAGTGTGGCTGCGAACGGAGCACAAAACTTTGTAGTTCAAGATATTAAGATCGAAGGTTTACAGCGTGTTGCACTTGGTGCTGCTCTACTGAAAATGCCAGTGCGTATTGGCGATGAAGTGGATGAAGGCGACGTATCTGAGATCATTCGTGCATTGTATGCTTCAGGTAACTTTGAGGACGTTAAAGTACTTCGTGATGAAGGTGTATTGATTGTTCAAGTTCAAGAACGACCAACCATTGCAAGTATTTCATTCTCTGGTAACAAAGCGATCAAAGAAGAGCAGCTTCAGCAGAACCTTGATGCGTCTGGTGTTCGTGAAGGTGAAGCGCTTGACCGCACAACGCTGAGTAATATAGAGAAAGGTCTTGAAGACTTTTACTACAGTGTTGGTAAATATAACGCGACAGTTAAAGCGGTAGTCACGCCTTTGCCGCGTAACCGTTCAGACCTTAAGTTTGTGTTTACTGAAGGTGTGTCCGCTAAGATTCAGCAAATCAACTTTATCGGTAATGAAGTTTTCTCTGATGCTGACCTGCTTAGCCGTTTCAACCTCAATGTAGACGTTTCATGGTGGAACTTCCTTGCGGATGAGAAGTACCAGAAGCAAGTCTTAGCCGGCGATATAGAAGCGCTGAAATCGTACTACCTTGATCGTGGTTACCTTAAATTTAAAGTGGACTCAACACAGGTTGCTATCTCTCCTGATAAGAAAGGCGTTTATATCACGCTGGGTATTGATGAAGGTGAAGCTTACACCGTTAAAGATGTCGCATTTCGTGGTGAGCTTATTGGCCGTGAGGCGGACTTTGATGCTCTAGTACCCTTTGAAGATGGCGATACGTACAACGGCTCCTCTGTGACTTCACTAGAAGAAGGCGTAAAACGTATTCTTGGTGAGTCTGGTTATGCTTACCCACAAGTTCGTACTATTCCAGAATTCAATGACGAGACGAAAGAAGTTTCGCTCGTTATCAATGTAGAAGCGGGTAGCCGTATCTACGTGCGCGATATTCGTTTTACGGGTAACAACTCAACTAAAGATGAAGTGTTACGTCGTGAAATGCGTCAAATGGAAGGCAGCTGGCTCAACTCGAAATCAATCGATACCGGTAAGAGTCGCCTGAACCGTTTAGGTTATTTTGAAACCGTGGATGTACAAACGGTTCGTGTTCCTGGCAGCGAAGACCAAGTCGATTTGGTTTATAACGTTAAAGAAGCGAATTCGGGCAGCATTAACTTTGGTGTCGGTTATGGTACTGAGTCAGGTGTGAGCTTCCAAGTTGGCCTACAACAAGACAACTTTGCAGGTTCAGGTAACCGAGTTGGCGTAAGCGCCATGATGAATGATTATCAAAAGAATATAAGCTTAGATTACCGAGACCCATACTGGAATCTTGATGGTGTGAGTTTAGGTGGTAAGATCTTCTACAACGAATTTGAAGCATCTGAAGCGGGTATTGTCGATTATACTAACCAAAGTTATGGTACAAGCCTAACATGGGGGTTCCCTATGGATGAGCTGAACCGTATTGAGTTTGGTGTCGGCTACACGCACAACAAGATCGGTAATGTTCCGACTTATATTCAGGTTGAACAGTTTGCACGAAGTATTGATCAATATGGTGATGAACACATATTAACTGATGACTTTGACATCAATATTTCTTGGACTCGTAACAATCTTAACCGTGGTTTCTTCCCTACCGAGGGTAATCACCAACGTGCTTTCGCCAAAATGACAGTACCAGGCTCTGATGCTAAGTACTTTAAAGCTCAGTACGATGTAAAACATTACATACCGCTGACCAAAAAGCATGAGTTCACACTATTGATGCGCGGCCGATTAGGCTATGGTAATGGTTATGGTCAAACGGATGGTAACGATAACTTGTTCCCATTCTACGAGAACTACTACGCGGGTGGCTTTACAACCCTACGTGGTTTTGGCTCTAACTCAGCTGGCCCAAAAGCAGTTTACGGAAGCAGTACGGGGAACAACCCGACTTATAGCTCTGCAACCGATGATTCAGTTGGTGGTAACGCGGTTGCTTTGGCAAGTTTAGAGTTAATCGTACCAACACCGTTTGCTTCTGACGAAGCTCGTAGTCAGATCAGAACCAGTGTCTTCTTTGACATGGCAAGTGTATGGGATACTGAATTCGTAGATCGCGGCGCACCTAATAGTGGCCGCCAGTATTACTACGACTACTCTGATCCAACAAACTACCGTTCATCTTATGGTGCTGCGCTTCAATGGATGTCACCGATGGGCCCACTGGTTTTCTCTCTAGCGAAACCAATTAAAATTTACGAAGGTGATGACGAAGAATTCTTTTCATTCACCATTGGTAGAACTTTCTAATATTTAAAGGACAATATTTTGAAAAATATGATTAAAGCAGCAGGTTTAGGCCTTGTAGTTCTTAGCTCTTCTTTCTTTGCAACAGCGGCAGAAGCTGCGCAAAAAGTGGGTTATGTAAACACTGCACAAGTATTCCAGGCTCTACCTCAGCGCGAAGTTGTTCTTCAAAAAATGCAGGAAGAGTTTAAAGACAAAGCGGCTGAGCTACAAAGTATTCAAGCTGAAGCCAAAACGAAGATTGAAAAGCTTAAGCGTGATGGCGAGCTACTGGGTCCTGACGAAGTTGAGAAGCTTCGTATCGAAGTCGGTCAACTAGACAGCAAGTACAAAATCAAAGCTCAAGCACTAGAAAAAGCAAGCCAACGTCGTGAAGCACAAGAGAAACAGAAGCTATTCAAAGTGATTCAAGATGCTGTAACAAAAGTTGCAGAGAAAGAAGGCTACGACATGATCGTTGATATTCAAGCTTTGCAATACGGCAAGCCAGAATACAATATCTCTGAGAAAGTAATTAAAGCACTGAAATAAGTTTTTATGAAGAACCTGACTTTAGCCGAATTGGCAACAATTACCGGTGGAGAGCTACATGGAGACGGGACTATTACCGTTTCAGCAGTTGCTCCTATGGATAAAGCGCGAGAAGGTAACATTACGTTCCTTTCTAACGTGAAGTACAGCAAGCACTTAGGTGACTGTAAAGCATCCGCTATTATGGTCAAAGAGAGTGAGCATGAACTTTGTAAGACTAACGTAATTGTGGTTAATGACCCATATGTTGCTTTTGCTAAAGTGGCTCAAGCGCTTGATACTACTCCTGCACCTGCTGCGGCTATTGCTGATTCAGCTTCAATTTCAGGTGATGCGATCATTGGACAACATGTGTCTATTGGTGCGAATGCTGTGATTGAGTCTGGTGTGGTACTTGGTGATGACGTAAGCATCGGTGCTGGCTGCTTCATTGGTAAAAACGCAAAAATTGGCACCGGCACTAAGCTGTGGGCTAATGTTAGCATTTACCATGAAGTTGTGATTGGCGAAGCATGTCTGATTCAATCAAGCACGGTCATCGGATCTGATGGCTTTGGTTATGCGAACGAGAAAGGTGAGTGGGTTAAGATACCGCAAGTCGGTTCAGTTCGTATTGGTAACCGAGTAGAAATCGGTGCGTGTACTACTATCGACCGTGGTGCTTTGGACGATACAGTGATTGAAGATAACGTTATCTTAGATAACCAACTTCAAATTGCTCACAATGTTCACATCGGATATGGTTCAGCTCTTGCTGGTGGTACTATTGTGGCTGGCAGCACGACGATAGGTAAGTACTGTATTATTGGTGGCGGTTGTGTGATTAATGGTCATATTGAAATCGTTGACGGCGTTACAATCACCGGTATGGGGATGGTAATGCGCAGCATCACTGAGAAAGGCATGTACTCTTCGGGTATTCCTTTACAGCCAAATAAAGATTGGCGTAAAACGGCAACGCGTGTACATCGTATTGATGAAATGAACAAGCGTCTGAAAACCGTTGAAAAACTTATCGAGAAGAGTGCGGAATCATAATTCCAGCATTTCTAATAAAAGGCTCGCGTACAGCGAGTCTTTTTCGTTTATAATCCTTCTAATTAAATAAAGAATATACATAGGAATACGACTTTGACTACTGAACAGACAACGATGAACATTACTGAAATTCAGGAACTATTACCTCATCGCTACCCATTCTTAATGGTTGATCGTGTGACTAGCTTTGAAAAAGCAAAAACACTCACCGCGATTAAGAATGTTTCTGTTAATGAACCTCAGTTTACGGGCCACTTTCCAAAGCTTCCAGTATTCCCAGGTGTGTTGATTTTAGAAGCAATGGCACAAGCAACAGGTCTTCTTGCATTTAAATCTTTTGGTTCACCTTCAGGTAATGAGCTTTACTATTTTGCTAGCGTAGATAAAGCTAAATTTCGTAAGCCAGTAGTACCAGGTGATCAATTGGTTATCGAAGTTGAATTCTTAAAAGAGCGTCGTGGTATCGCATCGTTTAACGGCGTTGCTAAAGTTGATGGCGTAGTTGTATGTTCAGCTGAACTTAAATGTGCTCGTAGAGAGTTTTAATATGATTCATGAAACAGCGAAAATTCACCCGGCAGCAGTAATCGAAGGTGATGTAACTATCGGTGCTAACGTGACGGTTGGGCCTTTCACTTACATTGCTGGTAACGTGACTATTGGTGACGACACTGAAGTGATGTCGCATGTTGTGATCAAAGGTCACACAACCATTGGTAAAGAAAACCGTATCTTCCCACACGCTGTTATTGGTGAAGAAAACCAAGACAAGAAATACGGCGGTGAAGAGACTACCGTTGTGATCGGTGATCGCAACGTGATTCGTGAAGCGGTTCAAATCCACCGTGGTACGGTTCAAGACAAAGCAACCACAGTGATTGGTGATGACAACTTACTTTGTGTTAATGCTCACGTAGCGCACGATGTTATTGTTGGTAATCATACTCATATTGGTAACAACGCTATCCTTGGTGGTCACGTGACTGTTGGCGATTACGCTGGTGTTATGGCACTTTCTGCGATTCACCCGTTCTGTTCGATTGGCTCTTACGCTTACATTGGTGGCTGTTCTGCAGTTGTTCAAGATGTACTGCCGTACGTGCTTGCACAGGGTAACCACGCGGCTCCATTCGGTCTTAACCTAGTGGGCTTGAAGCGTAACGGATTTGAGAAGCCAGAAATTCGAGCACTACAGAAAGCGTACAAAGAGTTATACCGTTCAGGCAAAACACTTGAAGAAGCGAAAGCGGCTTTAGTTGAAATGGCGAAAGAGTTTACTTCGGTGGCCCCTATGCTAGAAATGCTAGAGAACTCTGAGCGCGGTATTATTCGTTAATACTTGGTGTGATTGGTATAAAAAAAGATCGCTACTCGTTAGGCGGTCTTTTTTGTTTTAGGCAAGACGGGAATTGGAAAACTATGGCACAGCAAGAAGCAGCAACTAATAGCTCGGACTTCATTTCGAATGAGCCACTGCGCATAGGCATTGTTGTCGGCGAACTGTCTGGCGATACGCTTGGTGAAGGCTTTATCAAAGCGATTAAATCACAATACCCGAATGCTGAGTTCGTTGGCATAGGCGGGCCGAAAATGAAAGCCTTAGGCTGTGAGTCTCTTTTCGAGATGGAAGAGCTGGCTGTTATGGGCTTAGTTGAGGTGCTTGGCCGTTT
This sequence comes from Vibrio sp. ECSMB14106, assembly GCF_000972265.1. Classification (NCBI taxonomy): domain Bacteria; kingdom Pseudomonadati; phylum Pseudomonadota; class Gammaproteobacteria; order Vibrionales; family Vibrionaceae; genus Vibrio; species Vibrio sp. ECSMB14106. The sequence continues at coordinate 159,495 of NZ_LAUM01000009.1, forward strand.
ACCTCGCTTGTTAAAAGTGAAAGCGGAACTGGTGAAGTATTTCACTCAAAACCCACCCGATGTATTTGTTGGTATCGATGCGCCCGATTTCAATCTGAGGCTTGAGCTAGACCTTAAAAATACAGGCATTAAAACGGTCCATTACGTGAGTCCTTCAGTATGGGCATGGCGTCCTAAGCGTATCTTTAAAATCGATAAAGCAACCGACTTGGTACTGGCGTTTCTGCCATTCGAGAAAGCGTTTTACGATAAATACAACGTTGCCTGTGAGTTTGTTGGCCATACACTGGCAGACGCAATTCCCTTGGAGCCAAGCAAACAAGACGCTCGTGAGCTATTAGGTTTAGAGCAAGACAAGCAATGGTTAGCTGTATTACCAGGCAGTCGTGGTGGTGAGATGGGGTTGATTGCTCAACCATTTATCGAGACTTGTCAGCGCATTAAGCAAAAATACCCTGATATTAATTTTGTTGTTGCGCTCGTTAATGAACAGCGTAAAAAACAGTTTACTGAAATCTGGCAATCGACAGCGCCAGAGCTTGAATTTACGTTAGTGGAAGATACTGCAAGAAACGTAATTACTGCGGCTGATTCTGTACTTTTGGCTTCAGGTACTGTTGCTCTTGAGTGTATGCTGCTAAAGCGTCCAATGGTTGTTGGCTATAAAGTGAATAAGTTGACGGGCTACATTGTCAAGAAGCTCGCTATCACTGAGTTTGTATCACTGCCGAATATTCTGGCGGGCGAAGAGATCGTGAAAGAACATATTCTTGAAGAGTGCCATCCAGATTTCTTGTTCCCATCTGTCGATAAAATGCTGTCTGCCGATAACAATGGCTTGATCGAATGTTTTACCGAGATGCATCATTGGATCCGTAAAGGCGCTGATAAGCAAGCTGCTAACGCGGTGCTGAAATTGATCGGTCGAGAGTTTATTGAATCATAAAATGCAGATCCATAAAGCACTGACTTATTGGTTACAAAGAGAATTTTCATGGCAGTAAAAGAGAAAAAAGAGCTTCCTCCGTTTGAGTACCCACAAGGCTACCAGTTGTTTGCTGGCGTGGATGAAGTTGGGCGTGGACCGTTAGTGGGAGATGTTGTGACTGCTGCGGTTATCCTCGATCCAAATAATCCGATCGAAGGTTTGAACGACTCAAAGAAATTATCTGAGAAGAAGCGTCTTGCGTTGCTTCCTGAAATCAAAGAGAAAGCTTTGGCGTGGTCTGTCGGCCGTTGTTCCCCACAAGAAATTGATGAGTTGAATATTCTGCAAGCGACGATGGTTGCTATGCAGCGAGCTATTGCAGGGTTGAGCGTTCAACCCGATATGGCGCTAATCGATGGAAACCGAGTCCCTGAGCTACCGATGGCCGGACTGGCTATTGTAAAGGGTGACTTGCGAGTGGCTGAAATTAGTGCTGCGTCTATTATCGCTAAAGTGGTTCGTGACCAAGAGATGGAAGAGCTCGACAAGCTACATCCAGAGTTTGGTTTTGCTAAGCACAAAGGTTACCCGACCAAAGCACACTTTGAAGCGATTGAAAAACACGGTGTAACTGAGCATTACCGTAAGAGCTTTAAGCCAGTAAAGCGGATCCTTGGCATCGATTAAAGTTGCTTACTTGCGGTAGAAAAAAATAGAATACACACAGTTGTAACCCTAGGCTAAAACCTAGAATTCAGGGAAAATAATGTCAGATCCAAAATTTGTTCACCTACGCGTACACAGTGACTTTTCGATGGTGGATGGCCTATCTAAGGTACCGCCATTGGTCAAAAAAGTCGCTGAAATGGGTATGCCTGCTCTAGCACTTACCGACTTTACCAACCTTTGTGGTTTGGTTAAGTTCTACGGTACTGCCCATGGATGCGGGGTTAAGCCAATTATTGGTGCTGACTTCTTGATGCAGTCTCCAGATTTCGGTGATGAGTTAACGAAACTCACCGTCATTGCAACCGATAATAAAGGCTATAACAACCTAACGCTGCTGATATCAAAAGCCTACCTTCGTGGTCATATACAGCATCAGCCTGTTATTGATAAAGAGTGGTTAATTGAGCATGCTGAAGGTCTGATCATCCTATCGGGCGCGAAAGAAGGCGAGATTGGTAAGGCACTACTGAAAGGTAACCGTGAACTGGTTGCAAGTAATGTCGAGTTTTACAAAACGTATTTCCCAGACCGCTTTTACCTGGAACTGATTCGTACCGGACGTCCAGACGAAGAGTCTTACTTACACTTTGCGTTAGAACTTGCTGAACAAGCAGACTTGCCCGTTGTAGCGACCAACGAAGTTGTGTTCTTAACTGAAGACTTGTTTGATGCTCATGAAATTCGAGTTGCGATTCATGATGGCTACACCATGGTCGATCCGCGTCGTCCTAAAAACTACAGCGCGCAACAGTATCTTCGTAGCGAAGAGGAAATGTGTGAACTTTTCTCTGATATTCCTGAAGCTCTTGAGAATAGTGTTGAGATTGCTAAGCGCTGTAACGTAACCGTTCGTCTAGGTGAATATTTCCTACCTAACTTCCCAACGGAAGGTTTGGCGATTGAAGATTTCCTGATCAAGAAATCTGAAGAAGGCCTTGAGCGACGTCTAGCGTTCCTATTCCCAGATGAAAAGGTTCGAGCAGAGCGTCGTCCTGAGTACGATGAACGACTCAAAATCGAGCTCGAAGTTGTCAACAACATGGGTTTCCCTGGCTACTTCTTGATCGTAATGGAATTCATCCAGTGGTCAAAAGATAACGATGTGCCGGTAGGTCCGGGTCGTGGTTCTGGTGCCGGCTCTCTAGTGGCTTACGCATTGGATATCACAGATCTCGATCCACTCGAATACGACTTGCTGTTCGAACGTTTCTTGAACCCAGAACGTGTATCCATGCCCGATTTCGATATTGACTTCTGTATGGATAAGCGTGACCAAGTTATTGATCACGTTGCTGAAATGTACGGTCGTGATGCGGTTTCTCAGATCATCACTTTTGGTACCATGGCGGCAAAAGCGGTAATCCGTGACGTCGGCCGTGTGCTTGGTCATCCGTTTGGTTTTGTGGACCGAATTTCTAAGCTTGTGCCGCCAGATCCGGGTATGACGCTAGAAAAAGCCTTCCTTGCTGAGCCTGCATTGCCAGAGCTTTACGATGGTGATGAAGAGGTTCGCGAACTAATTGATAAGTGTCGTATCCTTGAAGGCTGTACGCGAAATGCAGGTAAGCACGCGGGGGGGGTTGTTATTTCACCAACCACGATTACCGACTTTGCGCCCATTTATGCTGATGCGGAAGGTCACTTCCCAGTAACGCAGTTCGACAAGAATGACGTTGAAACTGCTGGCTTGGTTAAGTTCGACTTCTTGGGCTTACGGACACTGACCATCATTGATTGGGCGTTAGGCCTAGTCAACCCTCGCTTGAAGAGAGAAGGCAAAGAGCCGGTTCGTATTGAGTCGATACCTCTTGATGATAAAGCGTCGTTTAACCTATTACAAAATTCTGAAACTACCGCGGTATTCCAGCTGGAATCGCGTGGTATGAAAGACTTGATCAAACGTCTACAGCCCGACTGTTTTGAAGATATCATCGCATTGGTAGCTCTGTTCCGTCCGGGTCCTTTGCAATCGGGCATGGTAGATAACTTTATTGACCGTAAACACGGGCGAGAAGCGGTATCGTACCCTGATGAAACATGGCAACATGACTCACTCAAAGAGACGCTAGAACCAACGTATGGCATCATCCTGTACCAAGAGCAGGTTATGCAAATCGCACAGATCCTCGCAGGCTATACGCTTGGCGGAGCGGACATGTTGCGTCGTGCAATGGGTAAGAAAAAGCCAGAAGAGATGGCAAAGCAGCGTAGTATTTTCAAAGAAGGTGCGGAAGCTAACGGTATTGATGGCGAACTGGCCATGAAAATCTTCGACTTGGTAGAGAAGTTTGCAGGTTACGGATTTAACAAATCTCACTCAGCGGCATACGCACTGGTTTCCTATCAAACGCTATGGCTGAAAACACATTACCCTGCTGAGTTTATGGCGGCGGTAATGACGGCGGATATGGATAACACCGAGAAGGTTATTGGCCTTGTTGATGAGTGTTTCCGTATGAAGCTCAAGCTGCTGCCGCCTGATATCAACTCTGGCCTATATCGCTTTAATGTTGATGAAGATGGCGCGATTGTTTATGGCATTGGCGCGATTAAAGGGGTAGGTGAAGGCCCTATTGAAGCGATCATAGAAGCGCGCAATAAGGGCGGTTATTTTAAAGATTTATTCGACTTCTGCGCGCGTCTTGATCTGAAAAAGGTCAACAAACGTGTTATCGAAAAGTTGATTCTATCCGGTGCGTTAGATAGATTAGGCCCTCACCGTGCAGCAATGATGGCATCTTTGAAAGATGCAGTTAAAGCGGCGAGCCAACATCACCACGCCGAGTCTTTTGGTCAATCTGATATGTTTGGTGTGTTGACTGATGCTCCAGAAGAGGTTGAACATAAGTATACCCAAGTGCCTAAGTGGCCAGAGAAGGTTTGGCTTGAGGGTGAACGTGAAACGCTTGGTTTGTATTTAACGGGTCACCCCGTTAATGCTTATATCAAAGAGTTAGCGAAATACACCAGCTGTCGTTTGAAGGATGCCACGCCAACGCGTCGTGACCAGTCATTAACGATTGCTGGTTTGGTGATTGCGGCGAGAGTAATGACCACAAAACGTGGTACACGAATTGGTTTGATGACACTTGATGATCGATCGGGCCGAATGGAAGTGATGTTATTCTCTGATGCACTCGATCGCTATGCTGAATTGCTCGAAAAAGACAAAATTGTGGTCGTTTCTGGACAGGTCAGCTTTGATGATTTCAATGGCGGGCTTAAAATGTCCGCGCGCGAGGTCATGGACTTAGGAAGCGCCCGTGAGAAATATGCTCGTGGGGTGTCGATATCTATCGACCAATCCCAAATTAACGGTCAATTTTTTGAACGCTTTAGTCAAATCTTAGAACCTTATAGAGCCGGAACGGTCCCAGTCAATGTATACTACCAGCGTGCCGACGCTAGAGCGCGGTTAACATTGGGCACAGAATGGCGCGTGACGCCAAGTGATACATTACTAGACGAATTAAAACAGCTGCTTGGAAATAGCCAAGTAGAACTCGAATTTAACTAAAATTTAGCTTCGTGCATATGAAGCTGAATCAACAAGGATTCATAGATGAGCCTGAACTTTCTAGAATTTGAAAAGCCTATCGCTGAACTTGAAGCAAAAATCGAAGCGCTACGTGACGTTTCACGTCACGGTGGTGACGCAGCGGTAGATCTAGACAAAGAAATCGAACAACTAGAGAAAAAAAGCTTAGAGCTTAAACAGAAAATCTTTAGTGACTTAGGTGCGTGGCAGGTAGCTCAACTTGCTCGCCACCCTCAACGTCCTTATACCAAAGATTACCTGGAGCATGCATTCACAGAGTTTGAAGAGATGGCGGGCGATCGCGCTTACGCTGACGACAAAGCTATTGTGGGTGGTATGGCTCGTCTAAATGGCCGTCCTGTTATGGTTATTGGTCATCAGAAAGGTCGCGAGACGAAAGAGAAAGTGATCCGTAACTTTGGTATGCCAAAGCCAGAAGGTTACCGTAAGGCGCTACGTCTAATGGAAACCGCTGAGCGTTTCAACATGCCTATTATTACTTTCATCGACACAGCGGGCGCATATCCAGGTGTTGGTGCTGAAGAGCGTGGTCAATCTGAAGCTATCGCTAAAAACCTAAAAGTGATGGCAGGACTTTCAGTTCCTGTTATCTGTAACGTTGTGGGTGAAGGCGGTTCTGGTGGTGCACTAGCGATTGGTGTTGGTGACTACGTGAACATGCTTCAGTACTCTACGTACTCAGTAATCTCTCCAGAAGGTTGTGCTTCAATCCTATGGCGCGATTCGGATAAAGCACCACAAGCCGCTGAAGCGATGGGCCTGATTGCTCCTCGTCTTAAAGAGCTTGAGCTTATCGACGAAATCATTCCTGAGCCTCTAGGTGGCGCGCACCGCGACCCTGCACAAACCGCTCAGAACATGAAAGACATGTTAGTTAAACAGCTAGAAGAGCTAGAGCAGTTTGATAATGAAACGCTGCTTGAGCGTCGTTACCAGCGTCTAATGAGCTACGGCTACTGCTGATAAATTACCTTAGCGATAAAGCTAGCCATACGAACAAGTTGATCAAAGGGTTGGACTCAGTGCCAACCCTTTTTTATTATTAAAACATTATCCCTTCACACACGATCTCTGGTTTATTAGCCTCATGACACACTTAATTGATACCTTCACATCTGTACTCAATCAAAGCGCGCTCAAGCCTTGTCGATTGATCGTCGCTTTCAGTGGGGGTGTCGATTCACGAGTTTTGCTGGAGTTGGCTGCGCAATACGCTAGGTCCCATCACATTGAGTGCTGTGCGGTACATGTACATCATGGTCTGAGTAAGAACGCTGATCTCTGGGCTGAACAATGCCAAACATGGTGTGATGCTTTGTCTATTCCATTGGCTATAGAACGAGTGTCGTTGGATCTCAACAGCGGAGAAAGTGTAGAAAAGCTCGCTCGAGATGCTAGATACCAAGTCTTTAAAAAGCACCTTCGGCAGGGGGACTTACTTGTTACTGGTCAGCACATTGACGACCAAGTGGAGACGTTCTTGTTAGCGTTAAAGCGAGGCAGTGGCCCCAAAGGGCTCTCTTCTATGGCTCAAGTGAGCCCGTTTGCAGGCGCTTTTATTGTTCGACCTATGTTGTCAGTGACCCGAACGGATATTGAAATGTTTGCTCATTATATGGGCTTAACTTGGGTCGAAGATGAGAGTAATCAGGACGTGCGCTTTGATCGTAACTTTATTCGTCATCAAGTGACACCAGTTCTTACCGAGCGTTGGCCAAGCTTTCGTGAGTCGGTCAGTCGCAGTGCCCAACTCTGTGCAGAGCAAGAGTTATTGCTCGATGAGTTGCTTGAGTCACACTTCCAGCAAGCTTTAGGGGATAGCCAGAGATTAAGCATTGAGGCGTTATCTCAGCACTCCGAACTATTACGCGCACGCTTGTTAAGGATGTGGTTCAGCCATTGCAATCAATCGATGCCCAGTAAAAAACAGCTTAAGCTTATCTGGGATGAAGTGGCATGTGCTCAAGCGGATGCCAATCCTAAGCTAGTACTGAACGATGTCGAAGTGAGACGCTTTAATCATCACCTGTACATAGTGAAGGAGACTAAAGACTTGTCGTGTTGGCAAGCTGATGTTGTGCTTGGTGATAACTTGGAGTTGCCCGATAGTTTAGGAAAGCTACAGTTAATGTCGTCACCGAATGATGCAGTATCGAATGGTCGTAATTCGCAAAACTTCAGCTTGAAGGATACAAGTGGAGTACTACGAATTACCTTTAACCCGGAAGGATTATCGGCTCATCCAATTGGGCGTGGGCACAGTAGAAAGCTCAAAAAACTCTTTCAGGAATACCAAGTGCCCAGCTGGTTACGGCGCAGAACGCCAATATTAATGGATGGTGATCGAGTGATCGCTGTTTTAGGCTTATTCGTAGATAAAAATTACCAAGGTCAAGATTGTGAAGCACTTTGGAGCAAGTAGAAAAAGTTTGTGTCACAATTCGACGTTACTTTAATAAAAATAATTAATGGAATATGCAATGAAGAAAATTACACTAGGATTAGTTCTTGGATTTGGACTATTGAGTGGTAACGCCCTGGCGGGGGATGTTGCTGCGGGTCAGGCTAAAGCAGCAATCTGTGCGGCATGTCATGGCGCAGATGGTATCGCAGTGATCCCAGGTTATCCCAACCTGAAAGGACAAAACGAGCAGTACCTTGTTTCATCGATTAATGCGTACAAAACAAAGCAGCGTAACGGTGGCTTGGCTGCTGTTATGCAGGCTCAAGCATCAATGCTGAATGATGAAGATATCGCGAATCTAGCGGCTTACTACGCAAGTCTTAAGTAAAGTGTTCTAAAAGCGCTGATCAAACAAGATGATAAATTTCGAGCCAGAGCTTTAAAGCTCTGGCTTTTTTCATTGAATGTTTACTATAGCTAACCGATAATGAGTCATTCATACAGTTTAAGGGATGAACATGAAAAAGATTGAAGCCATTATCAAGCCATTCAAACTTGATGATGTACGTGAAGCACTTGCAGAAGTGGGTATTACGGGCATGACAGTATCTGAAGTGAAAGGCTTTGGACGCCAGAAGGGCCATACTGAGTTATACCGTGGCGCTGAGTACATGGTCGACTTTTTACCTAAAGTGAAGTTAGAAATTGTTGTGACCGACGAAGTGGCTGACCAATGTGTTGATACCATTATCGAAACGGCGCAAACGGGTAAAATTGGCGACGGTAAGATCTTCATTACTGACGTTGAACGTGTGGTACGTATTCGTACTGGCGAAGAAGACGAAGACGCCGTATAAAAAAGCGATTACCCTAAAAGGAGCGTTTATCGCTCCTTTTTCATTTTAGGTAGGGTGTTGTATGTTTAAGAAAATCACCATTGTCATCACATTATTGGTGACATTTGCTGTTGCTAGTTTTCATCTTATCTTCGTGATCCCGAGTCAGCCTAACCTGATCACTTCCTCTCAAAGTATCAGCAGCGATATCTATAGCTGCTACCAGAATTCAACACCGAAAGCGATTGATGTGTCTGATGGATTGAGCATCACTGTGTGGAACATCTACAAGCAGAACCGCAGTAATTGGCAGAGCGAATTGAACAAACTTTCGGCAGGAAGTGATTTAGTATTACTGCAAGAAGCACGTGTGACTAATGATTTTCGATTGTGGGTCACAAGTAGCCAGTGGGGCAGTATTCGCGTTAACGCTTTTGAAGCATTTAAGCAAAGTTCGGGTGTACTCAATTTAGCGACTCACTTACCGATCGAAGCTTGTGCCTATACTCATGAAGAGCCTTGGCTTCAACTGCCAAAATCAGCACTGTGGTCTCGTTACCTACTGAGTAATGGGGAAGAGTTGGCAGTTATCAATATCCATGCCGTGAACTTTACGTTTGGCACCGTAGATTACGCATCGCAACTCAATAGTTTAACTGACAAACTGCAGCAGTATCGCGGGCCCGTGCTTTTTGCGGGCGATTTTAACAGTTGGAGTAAATCTCGCTTTACGGTGTTGAAGGATGCGCTGGAAAAGGTCGGTTTGACTGAGGTGGATTTTGACCCCGATAACCGCACGCAGTTTATGACAGGATTGGTACTTGACCACGTGTTCTATCGAGGGTTAGAGGTAGAAAAAGCAAAAGCGCCCTTTACGAACGCTTCTGATCATAATCCAATGTTAGTCACCTTTAAGGTGAAATAGCCGCGAGCTCTTACTAACTTGGTTATCTAAGAAATTAGATTGAATGGGTTATCTACGAAACTAGAATGTAGATAGCCCAGATTAGGTAATAGCCAACCCATGGCAAGCCTGAAATCACTAGTGCTTGCCCACGTTCAAATTCAGTCCAAGTCAGTACAGCTGCATAACCTAGTACAATGTACCATGGAAGCAGCAGTGGTAATGAGCTAGCAAATTGAGACCAGTCATTGGTCAGCGGTAACTTGATCAAGCCGTTTAAGCTGTTCAAGTCTGCCGCGTAGTTCATCACCTGACCGTGCTTTAGGATTAGGCTTGCGTAGCTCGCTACGTCACCTAAAACCGCAGGGAATATCACTACCGATGCCGCTGCAAACCATCGCCAAAAGCTATGCTGATGTTGGCTTGGTTTGGTTGCTAGGTTAAACCAGAACGCTAACAAAACGATGGTTAACGTTCGGCCAAACACGTCGCTGATGATCTCGCTTGCAAGCAGGGTGTTGCTATCAAGTAACGCCAATTGGTCAGGGTTAGTTTGAGCGAGTTGCTGTGACAACTCTGCGCTTAACCATGCAAAATCTACATTCGAAAAATAGGCACCCCAAAATAAAAAGGGACTGAGTATTAATACGACGTAGGGTTGCCATCCCCAAGCACTTCGCTGATAAAGCGCTAAGAAACAAGCTGTTGGTGATCGGAATATATCCAGCAGCATCACGAGTGGGTTACTTGACGGGTTCATACACTTACCTTAGTTACATCAACATACAGCTTCAGTTTTTGTCCTGGCTGTAGGTATTTTTTGTTCTGTAAAGTGTTCCATTTTACAACATCTGCACTTTTTACTTTGAACTTTGATGCAATACCGCTGACTGTGTCACCAGATCTTACTTTATAGAAGATAGTGCGAATAATTGAGCCGTCTGAGCTATTTTTCCAGATGACCAATTCTTGGCCAACTCTAAGTGTGTCACGTGGCCCCATGCCATTCCACTTAGCCAGTGATTGGTGTGATACCTTATTCGCGCGTGCAATTGTCCATAAGTTGTCACCACTTTTTACTGTATGGCTGAGCTTATATTGGCCCCGACTCTTCGACTGTGTGCTTGCTAGGCGATTTGATGCGCTTAATGCGTAGGTCTTGTCGTCTTTGGTTGATGTTGGGATAAGCAGGTGCTGGCCAATACGAATATTGTTGTTGCTCAAACCGTTTGCAGTGCGGATAACTTTGCTGGTGGTGTTATATTTGCTTGCCAGTACGCTGATGCTGTCACCAGACTGAACCTTGTAGCGCACCAACTTCATACCCTTACCTTTGTTGGCTGCCAATTCTTTATTGAATTTATCAATGGTAGTTAAAGGAAGTAATAGCTGTTGGTGTTTCTCTGGTGCTGTGGCCCATTGGTTGTAAGCCGGGTTGTAACCTTGCAGTTCTTTTACCGGAATGCCTGCGTAATTAGCCGCAATAGCTAAATCAAGTTGTTCATCTGGGTTAACTAGAGTCAATACTGGCTTGTTAGGAATTGCTGGAATGTCGATGCCATACTTTTCTTGGTTAGCAATGACATCAGCCAAGGCAAGCAGTTTAGGTACATAGCTACTGGTCTCTTTTGGTAGATCCAAAGAGAAAAAGTCGATTGGCTTGCCAAGTTTCTTGTTCTTACGGATTGCTCTGTTCACACGACCACCGCCACTGTTATAGGCAGCAATGGCATGGTTCCAATCGCCATCGAAACGTCTGTTGAGATCTGATAGGAAATTTAATGCAGCATCGGTAGAAGCGGCGACATCACGACGGCCGTCGTACCAGAAGTTCTGTTCTAGCCCGTAGTCTTTACCTGTGCCAGAAATGAATTGCCATAGACCTGCAGCGCTACCATGTGAGTAGGCAAACGCATCGAAAGAACTCTCTACAACGGGTAATAGTGCTAATTCTAGTGGTAAGCCTTTTTCTTCAATTTTAGTCGTGATCAGATAAAGAAAAGGTTCAGCACGTTGTGAGACGGTTTTGAGGTGACTAGGGTGCTTTAGATACCAAGTTCGGTAGTAATTGACCTTCTTTTGGTCGGGTACTTCCATTTCAAGTTGCATCGCAATACGTTTCCAAACATCTTCTTGTGTTTTTGGAGTAACAACAGGTGCTTCAACTTTTGGTTCTTCTTTGGTCGCTTCTGATGAAACGTTCGTTTGCGAAGCTTCTTTAGTCTGTGATGTGTTGGTTTGCTCGGGAGCTTGGTCTGGATTCTCTGACTGAGTTAATTGGCAACCAGAAAGTAGTAATACCAAAGCCCAGCTGTACTTAACTCGCATGTTACAGCCTTTTTAATAAACGGCTGCTGATAATACTTGTCACTCCCTATAAGTGACAAGTCTGTATTTGTTAAAATTCGTTCTTCCATGTACGTAAAGCGGTAAAAACTGATAAAGCATCAGTCTGTTCGGTGCGATTAGACACTGATTTCACGACACTTGGCTCGGTATAGCGCAAGAAAGGGTTAACTAATTTCTCTTGGCGTAAATTTGTGGGGATGGTCGGTTTATTTTGTGCTCGCAGTCGGTTAACTTGATCTCGATATTGCTGAAGGTGTTGGTTATCAGGCTCAACCGCAAGCGCGAATGCGATATTGGCCGCTGTGTACTCATGTGCACAGTAAACCTCTGTTTCTTGAGGAAGAGCGGTTACCTTATTGAGTGCATCAAACATTTGCTGTGGTGTGCCTTCCATGATTCGGCCACAGCCTGCTGAAAACAACACATCGCCACAAAATAACTTGGCGTCACCTACGTACCCTATGTGGCCAGCAGTATGCCCACTCAGTCCAAGCACAAGGAAGATTTCATCAAACAGCTCTAACTGGTCACCGTCATCAACAGGGTGGGTCAATGTCGGAATCGGTTCATTTCTTGGGCCAACGACATCCACATCTGGAAATTGTCTTACCAGTTCTGGAACGCCACCAATGTGATCGTGGTGGTGGTGTGTAATCAAGATTGCATCTAAAGTTAGCTCATGGTGTGCTAAGTACTCTAATACTGGAGATGCATCACCAGGGTCGACGACAGCACAACGGCGATCGCTATTTTCAATCAGCCAGATGTAATTGTCATTAAATGCAGGTATGCTTTTGATATATAACATTATTGGTTCTCCAGTCACTTTTAGTGAGACAGAATAAGTGAGACAGATTATTGATGAAGCCAGCGCGTAGCAGAAAGAAGTTTGAGCGTCCCTACACTTGGGCACAGTTGCACAATGGAGACTGGTCGAGAGAATCAATTCAAACTCGACTGGATGAGTGGTGCCCTAAGTTATTTGGTTACCATATGCTCAAACTTGGAGGCCTCAGCAGTGAGATTTCTAGCTGCACATGCAACATTCAACATCAAGTAAACCTAGATATCCAGAACCCATTACATAATGTGATAGCGGATGGCTATAATTTACCCTTTTTAGAGAAAAGCTTCGACGTTGTGGTGTTTAGTCATCAATTAGATTATAGCAATGACCCACATAGATTATTGAGAGAAGTTGACCGAGTGATGATGGATGATGGCTATATCATCATCACAGGTTTTAACCCGTTCAGCCTAATAGGCCTTGCTAGTTTGATGCCTTGGCGTAAGAAAAGCTTGCCTTGGAGTGGCCGTATGTACACTCCAAGTCGAGTAAAAGACTGGCTAGGTGTACTTAATTATGAAGTGATTCATTGTGATACTTACGCACTGTTTCCTATGAGTAAATATCGAGCAATATGGACGTGGCTGGAGAACGGTTTGGGTGGTTGTGCATCATTTGCGGGAAGCCAATATTTTATTGTCGCTCGTAAGCGTACTTATCCACTCAAACCGATTAAGCCACATTGGCACCTCAAGCGACGTTTCTCTCCGGTTGGAGCAAGCTTCAGAACACACAGTCGCCGTACGTTGAGTTCAGCTAAGACTTCATACCCGATAAAAACAGAAAAAGCCGATTAGCAGTCGGCTTCTCATTTTAAATATGGCTCTGAAGCGAGTGTCTAACTCAGTGTACTAACTAAAGCAGGTCGTTAGCTTGGCTGATACCCCGTATCTTCTTGAGTTGGACTTTCAGCTGCGGTCCGTGCTAAATCATCACACATTTCGTTTTCTCTGTGTCCAGCGTGTCCTTTTACCCAGCGCCAATCCACGGTGTGACGAGCTGTTTCTTTATCAAGCCTTTGCCAAAGATCGGCGTTTTTAACTGGTTTCTTATCGGCAGTTTTCCAATCTCGTTTTTTCCAGTTATGAATCCACTGTGTAATGCCTTGACGCACGTACTGGCTGTCTGTCGTTAAAATCACAGAGCAAGGCTCCTTGAGGGTTTGTAGAGCTACGACAGCGGCGAGCATTTCCATCCGGTTATTGGTTGTTAGGGTAAAACCTTCCGCTAGTGTCTTTTCGACTTTTTTGTAACGAAGTACGATGCCGTAGCCGCCAGGGCCGGGGTTGCCTAAACAAGAACCATCAGTGAAAATTTCAACTTGTTTCGTCATGATTTGATACTATTACCTCAAGCACATTATCGGCATAGTCTGACACAGTTATCCTTATGAATACCAGTAGCACCCCAGAACAAAGCGTTGACGCAGAAGCGAACGCCATGACAGAAAATGACGTGAACGCACAAAATAAGCGAATTATTGTACTCGATACCGAAACAACCGGTATGAATACAGAAGGCGGCCCTCACTACTTAGGGCATCGTATTGTCGAAATCGGTGCGGTAGAAATCATCAACCGTAAGCCGACAGGACGTCACTTCCATGTCTATATCAAGCCAGATCGTGCGATTCAAGAAGAAGCGATTGGCGTTCACGGCATTACCGATGAATTCTTGGTTGATAAGCCAGAATACCAAGACATACATGAAGAATTTCTCGACTTTATCAAAGGCGCCGAGCTGGTGGCTCATAACGCGCCCTTCGATACAGGCTTTATGGATTATGAGTTTGAGAAGCTCAACCCTGCGATAGGTAAAACGGATGATTACTGTAAAGTTATCGATACCTTGGCGATGGCGAAAAAGATATTTCCAGGTAAAAGAAACAACTTAGATATCTTATGTGATCGTTACGGTATTGATAACTCGCACCGTACCCTCCATGGCGCATTACTCGATGCGGAGATCCTAGCCGACGTCTACTTATTGATGACGGGTGGCCAAACGTCGCTGCAATTTAACGCTGGTCAACAAGAAGGCGAAGCGGAAAGTATACGAAGAGTAGAAAGTGGTCGAAAACCCCTAAAGGTTTTACGAGCTACGGCCGATGAAATAGAAGCGCATCAAAATCGTTTAGACCTCGTCGAGAAAAGCGGAAGCTGCCTTTGGCGTCAGTAGGGAGAAAGTATGTTAAGGGTATTGGCTATCGGTTACTTATTGCTGTTAAGCTTTAGCTTGCATGCAGCAACGGAATCCGTAATGAGTTTATTGGACAACCGTTTTCGCGTTGATCCCAGTATTGAACAAGTCACTTTTGTGATTTATCGAGCCGATAACTCTAAACCTGTCGTGTTGGTTCGCCCTGACGGCAAGAAATACTACTCGTGGCGCAATGCTGATAATGTCCGTTGGTACGAAGAGTCGTCCATGGACATTATCTCTATCGACAAGCCGATGCCGGGCCCTTGGCAAGCGATAGGTAAAGTATCACCGAAGAATAACATCAAGCTCCTATCTCATCTTGTTTTGGATGCTAACGAGTTTCCAGACAAGTTGTATCAAACCGAACACATCAAATTTACTGCTCGTTTGACTTCAGACGGCAAGCCTCTTGTGCTGCGTGATTTTCTCGATCGCGTCAAACTCAAGGTGACCTTTACCAAGTTTGTCGAAAATGAAGAATCGTTAGTCAGAGAAGCACGCCCTGTGCCTGTTGTGATGGGCGAATTTTCTGACAATGGGGCTGAATTTGACGAAAAATCCGGAGATGGCGTGTTCACTGTGTCGTTACCGATTGATATTGAGCCTGGTAAATATCGAGCTCGCATTACCTCGGGCAATGGTGTGTTTTTGAGAGCGCAAGAACAAGAGGTATTAGTGTACCCAACGCCAATCATCACAACCTTTATACAGTCCCGTAAAGAGGGTTTACCTCACACTGTCGTGGTGTCTGGCGAACAGGGCATGATTGCGCCGAGTTCATTAGCGGCTCATGTTGAGCACAAGGCTCCTGATGAGTACGTGATCTACCGACAAGGCCGATCTGAAATCGATGCGATGAAAGTGTCTTTAGAGATGCCATACAACAGTGACTTGGGGATTTATAAGTGGTCGGGAATGGTTTATGCCACCGACGCATCCAGTCAACGTCCACTCGTCTTTCCAATCTCTGAGCAGTCTTATAGTGTTGTCGAAGATATTGATTTAGCTGAGTCTCGGCGCCTTCAAGAAGAAGCTCTCGCTGAACAGAAGCGTATCGCCAATGAATTAATGATACTGAAGAAGCGCGAAGCTGATAAGCAGCGTAGTATGATCATTATCGCGGTGGGTAATGTGGTCGTAATTTTATTGGGTTTATTGATTTGGTTTGTGGTTCGTAAGGTCAAAGCGAAGAAAAAAGCGTTACCAGAGATGCAGCTTAAAGCGCCAAAGTAACTCGCTTAGATGATTAGGTTGTCTGGAGAGAAGAAGCCTCTAGAGATAAAGCATTAGAATTTGTGACAACGATGTCATGAACAAAAAAACGGGACTCCTAGGAGTCCCGTTTTCGTTTCTATTGCAGAACCTAGGCTACGTTATCAATCGATTGGCCTGGATACTGTGGCTTTGCTGCAAGGTCCTCTGGAGAGAAGTCATCAACATTAATCGTGTACAGTCTGTGTTCCTCCGCACTGACAAGTAATGCAGCTTCTTTCTCCGTTAAGATGCCTTTCTCAAGCCCTAGTTGAGCGACAAGGTCGAGTTTTAAGAAAGCACGTTTTTGATGCGTCTCTTTACAAACTTTGTCAAACAGAGGCTCAGCTTGAAGAATCACTTCTAGTGCTTTCTCTATTTTACCAACAGGGTTGTATTGAGTGTCCGCCAAGTATTGACCACGACCGATGCGTGAACGTGTTTCGCTTGGTGTTTGTAGGATGTGCGCGACTTGGCTATCCAGTTTGTCGTTTGGTGCGCGACGGATACGGCCAAATGGCATTAACACAACACGAAGTAGACGACCAATCACAGGGTTAGGGAAGTTCGCCAAGAACTCATCAATCGCCACTTCAGTCTGACGTAAGCTATCTTGCATTCCCCAATGTACTAACGGTAGATCTTCGGCGTGGCTGCCTTCACTTTCAAAACGCTTAAGTGTTGCAGACCCTAAGTACAGTTGACTCAGGATGTCGCCCAGTCTTGCAGATAGACGCTCTCTGCGTTTCAAAGAGCCCCCTAGTACTGCCATTGAAATATCAGACAGTAGTGCTAGGTTAGCGCTGTAGCGGTTTAATTTTTGGTAATAGCGTTGTGTTTGTTTGTCGGTTTTATTCGCTGGTGTTGGCGTATCAGAACCACGACCATCGGTTAAACCAAACCACAAACTGCGAACGAGGTTACTGAGCGTAAAGCTAACGTGTCCAGCTAACGCAGAATCAAACTTATCCAGTGCATCGCTGCTTTCAGAATAAGCCGCTTCCATTTCGCTTAGAACATAAGGGTGACAACGAATCGCTCCCTGACCGTAGATGATCATTGAACGAGTCAGAATGTTTGCGCCTTCAACCGTTATTGCGATGGGTGAACCTTGGTAACCACGAGCTAAGAAGTTCGACGGACCTAAGCAAATACCTTTACCACCGACGATATCCATCGCGTCGATGATGCTGCGTTGGCCACGGTGCGTACAGTGGTACTTCACGATGGCTGATACAACAGAAGGCTTTTCGCCAAGGTCGATACCCGCAACGGTTAGGTTACTCGCTGCATCCATTACGTAAGCATTACCCGCTAGGCGTGCAAGTGGCTCTTCAACCCCTTCCATACGACCTATAGGCTGTTTGAATTGACGACGAATACGAGCGTAAGCGCCGGTTGCTAGTGCTGCAGACTTGATGCCACCTGTTGAGTTTGAAGGCAGTGTGATTCCACGACCCACCGACAGGCATTCAACCAGCATACGCCAACCTTGGCCTGCCATTTTCTGGCCACCGATGATGAAATCGATAGGGACGAAGAGATCGTCACCTTGAGTAGGGCCATTTTGGAAAGGCACGTTTAGTGGGAAGTGGCGGTTGCCAATCTCAACACCCTTTAAATCGGTTGGGATAAGTGCACACGTGATACCAAGATCTTTTTGGTCACCCAGTAGGCCATCCGGGTCACGAAGTTTAAAAGCTAAACCTAACACAGTCGCAACCGGTGCGAGAGTGATATAACGCTTGTTCCAAGTTAGGCGCATGCCCAATACTTGTTCGCCTTGCCATTCACCTTTACACACCACGCCGTAATCAGGGATTGAACCTGCATCTGAGCCGGCTTCTGGACTAGTTAGGGCAAAACAAGGGATCTCTTTACCTTCCGCTAGGCGAGGCAGGTAGTGGTTTCTTTGTTCTTCTGTACCATAGTGTTGCAATAGTTCACCAGGGCCTAATGAGTTAGGTACGCCAACGGTTGATGACAATACACTAGAAACGCCCGTGAGCTTTTGTAGAACCAGAGATTGAGCGTAAGCTGAAAACTCTAAGCCGCCGTATTTTTTCTTAATGATCATGGCGAAGAATTTGTGATCTTTCAGATACTGCCAAACTTCTGGTGGCAAATCTGCGAGTTGATGTGTCACTTGGTAATCGTTGACCATTTCACACACTTCATTTACTGGGCCATCTAAAAATGCTTGCTCAGCTTCAGAGAGTTTCGGATCGGCGATGTTTTGAAGTTTCTTCCACTCAGGCTTGCCTTTGAACAGCTCTGCTTCCCACCATACCGTCCCAGCTTCTAGAGCTTCTTTTTCTGTTTGAGACATCGCTGGTAGAACGGTCTTAAATAGAGAAAGCGCTTTTTGACTGATTAGAGTTTGGCGAATTGTTGGGACAGCAAAAATCGCAACCGCTAAGAGATAGCAAAGCCAGCCAGTGACAGCGACGCCACCAAGCAATGTTAATGCTACCATCGCGCCAGTTAAGACGATTAATGCACGTACCAGACTAACTCTATGGTAAAGGCAGACACCTAAGATGGCTGTAAAGCCGAGTAGGGAGAGCAATATGTTCATGAACGATTTCCTTTTCAGAGATCACTTATTGTTATTAAGTTTAGGTAAGAGGTCTAACCAGTCAAGTGTAAACAGAATATTAAATATTTGTAAAACTCCAAAGTGGATAAAAAGTGATCTTAATAGAGTTAAAATTCTAATTGTGAGAGGTCGGTGGTGAATGTTTGGACGAATTGACAGAGACAAGTTAATAAAGGTGGCAATCTTTGGGCTTAAGTGTCGACACAATTTCATGTTTGTGGGTAAACTCAGGTAAAAGAGGGAAAACCCCCTCAGATCTCATTTCACGTACTTTAAGCTGCGTAAATAAATATAAGAGATAAGCCTTATGTACCAAGACCTAATCAAAAGTGAATTGAACGAAGCGGCAGACGTTCTGAACAAGTTCTTGAGTGATGGCCATAACATCGCTCAAATTGAAGCTGCGGCAAAAATGATTGCTGACTCATTCAAGCAAGAAGGGAAAGTGCTTTCCTGTGGGAACGGTGGTTCACACTGTGATGCGATGCACTTCGCGGAAGAGCTTACTGGTAGATACCGTGAAAATCGCCCAGGTTTCGCTGGTATTGCGATTTCAGATCCTAGCCATTTATCTTGTGTGAGTAACGATTTTGGCTACGATCACGTGTTTTCTCGTTACGTAGAGGCGGTAGGTCGTAAAGGCGATGTGTTGTTTGGTTTGTCGACTTCGGGTAATTCCAGCAATATTTTAAAAGCGATTGAAGCTGCTCAAGCGAAAGGTATGAAAACCATCGCGCTAACCGGTAAAGATGGCGGAAAAATGGCTGGTTGTGCCGATATCGAAATCCGAGTGCCACATTTTGGTTATGCTGACCGAATTCAAGAGGTTCACATTAAGATCATCCACATTGTGATTCAACTTGTTGAAAAAGAAATGGAATAACAGTTTACAGACATTGGAGCCTAGCATAGGCTTCGCTGGTTTTAATAGGGAGTAGATTAGACCATGTGTGAATTGCTCGGCATGAGCGCGAATGTACCAACAGATATTTGTTTTAGCTTTACTGGTCTAATGCAACGTGGAGGCAATACTGGCCCACACCGTGATGGCTGGGGTATTACTTTCTATGAAGGAAAGGGTTTTCGTACATTTAAAGATCCTAATCCAAGCTGTGAATCCAAAATCGCTGAGTTGGTTCAAAACTACCCAATTAAAAGCCAAGCTGTTGTCAGTCATATCCGTCAAGCCAATCGCGGTGGTGTCAATTTAGAGAACACTCACCCTTTTACCCGTGAGCTTTGGGGACGATACTGGACCTTTGCTCATAATGGCCAATTAACGGACTACGATGATCTGGTGAGTGGGCGTTTCAGACCCGTCGGTGAAACGGACAGTGAACTCTCTTTCTGTTGGCTACTCAAACAACTTGAAGAGCGTTTCCCTGAGCCGCCTCAAGACATGGAAGGTATGTTCCGCTTCTTTGCTGAGTGCTGTGATAAGTTACGCGAGAAAGGCGTTTTCAATATGCTGTTAAGTGATGGCGAGTACGTCATGACTTACTGTACCAATCATTTGTATTGGATAACAAGACGTGCGCCTTTTGGTAAAGCGAGCTTAATTGATGAAGACGTTGAGATTAACTTCCAAGAAGAGACCACGCCGAATGATGTGGTGACTGTCGTCGCAACTCAACCTCTTACGGATAACGAAGAGTGGTTTAGGATGAAGCCGGGCGAGTACGCACTGTTTCATTTTGGTGAGCTGATTGGCAACAATCATCACGTGTTGGAAAATGTTGCTTATGCACCGAAAAAGGTCGCGAGCCAAGCGCCAACTGAACCATTGAGCTAACCGTCCCTAATAGCGTTATTTGATCCGCACAAAAGAAAGGCCGTTTACTGTACTCATAAGTCAGTAAGCGGCCTTTTTGTTTCTAAGTCATTGACTTGTGAGAGTCGTCTGATGAATTACTCTTCTGCGTAACCGTGCTTGCCCAACACTTTGCCGTCTAAGACTGCTTGTCCGTTTACCATTGATAAACGATCTTCGATGAACCACTTGCAGGCCATAGGGTAAATGTTGTGTTCTTGAGTAAGCACACGGCTAGCTAACATGTCAGCATCATCATCTTCAAATACCGGAACCTTAGCTTGTAAGATCACCGAGCCACCATCAAGTTCCTCAGTAACAAAGTGAACGCTGGTACCGTGTTCTTTGTCTTGGGCGTCAATGGCACGCTGGTGGGTGTGTAAGCCCGGGTATTTAGGTAACAGAGAAGGGTGGATGTTGACCATCTTCCCAGCATAGTGACGAACAAACTCTGAACTTAGGATTCGCATGTAGCCAGCGAGTACGATTAAATCTGGCTGGTAAGCATCGATCTGAACCATCAATTCATGGTCAAACTCTTCACGTGAACCAAAGTCTTTTGGATTCACTGAATGGGCGTCAACACCCGCGGTTTTCGCTCGCTCTAAACCAAAAGCCTCTGCTTTGTTTGAGAAAACTGCCTTAACGGAGGCGTCAATCGTATGGTTATCACAGGCATCCAAAATGGCTTGCAAGTTACTTCCGCTTCCTGAAACTAACACAACGATGTTTTTCTGAGAGTGGCTGGTTTTATTTGAGTGATTGTTTTTCATAGAGTGGGTCATGCGATTGATTAACGGAACTGTTTACAATGTACCTACATAAACTAAGGTTTTCTGCGGGCTAAATAGCAAAATGAGGACCATTGGTCCTCATTGCTTAACTAAGTAAGTGAGCGTATCACTTATTTGATTTCAACTTGCTCTTCACCAGCTTCCGCGTTTGCGATCTCACCGATAACCCAGGCGTTTTCGCCTTCAGTTTTCAGTAGTTCAACAGCAGCGTCTGCTTGCTCTTTAGGTAGGGCAACAACTAGGCCAACACCACAGTTGAAAGTGCGGTACATTTCGAATGTCTCCACATTACCTTTCTCTTGTAGCCAGTTGAAGATAGCAGGCCATTCCCAGCTCTTACCATCAATCACTGCTTTAGTACCTTCAGGAAGTACGCGTGGGATGTTCTCCCAGAAACCACCACCTGTGATGTGCGAGATAGCATGAATGTCATGCTCGGCAATCATCTTAAGCGCTGATTTGATGTAAATCTTAGTGGGTTCTAGTAGGTGTTCACCGATAGTGCGACCTTCTAGCTCTTCATTCTTATCAGCACCAGAAACTTCTAGAACTTTACGAATTAAAGAGTAGCCGTTTGAGTGTGGACCACTTGATCCAACAGCGATAAGTGCGTCGCCTGCTGCTACTTTAGTGCCATCAATGATGTCAGCTTTTTCTACAACACCAACACAAAAGCCCGCTACGTCGTAGTCGTCGCCCTCATACATGCCTGGCATTTCAGCCGTTTCACCACCGATTAGTGCACAACCAGCTTGAACACAGCCTTCAGCAATACCAGAAACAACGTCTGCTGCTGTATCTACATCTAGCTTACCTGTTGCGTAGTAGTCTAGGAAAAATAGCGGCTCACCACCTTGAACGATTAGATCGTTCACACACATTGCCACTAGGTCGATACCAATGGTGTCGTGTTTTTTCAGATCCAAAGCAAGGCGAAGTTTAGTACCAACACCATCAGTACCTGAAACAAGTACCGGCTCTTTGTATTTCGTTGGAAGTTCACATAGGGCGCCAAAGCCACCAATACCGCCCATTACTTCAGGGCGACGAGTGCGTTTAACTGCACCTTTAATACGGTCTACTAGTGCATTACCTGCGTCGATATCAACGCCTGCGTCTTTGTAGCTTAGAGAAGAAGTATTACCACTCACGGGATAGTCCTCGAACTTAAGTTGGATGTGAAAACGGCGTTATTCTAACAGGGCTTGTTTATGAAGAGCAAACGTTTGCGCGGTTTTTTTTATTAGAATAAAGATTCTGAAATAACCACAAAGTTCGTGTACAATCTACAGGTTTGTTTAAATATTGCCGGAGTTGGAAATGAAAGTTGTTGAAGTGAAACACCCGCTAGTAAAACATAAAATTGGCCTGATGCGTGAAGGTGAGATTAGCACTAAGCGTTTTCGTGAGCTAGCGACAGAAGTGGGTAGCCTTCTAACATACGAAGCGACATCAGACTTTGAGACTGAGCGTGTAACTATTAATGGTTGGAACGGTCCAGTTGAAGTTGACCAAGTTAAAGGTAAAAAAGTAACAGTAGTGCCAATCCTACGTGCTGGTCTAGGCATGATGGACGGCGTTCTAGAGCACATTCCAAGTGCTCGTATTAGCGTTGTTGGTGTTTACCGTGACGAAGAAACACTTGAACCAGTACCATACTTCAATAAGCTTGCATCTAATATCGAGGAGCGTATTGCTCTTGTGGTAGACCCAATGCTTGCGACAGGTGGTTCTATGATCGCAACGATTGACTTAATGAAAGAGAAAGGTTGTAAGCACTTTAAGATTCTTGTACTTGTAGCGGCTCCTGAAGGTATTGCAGCTCTAGAAAAAGCGCACCCAGACGTAGAGCTTTACACTGCTGCAATTGATGAGAAGCTAAACGACAAGGGCTACATCGTTCCAGGTCTTGGCGATGCTGGTGATAAGATCTTCGGTACTAAGTAATTCGGTTTCAGCTTAAGTTACTCTAAACCGTTTCTTAACTCGCTGAATTTAGCCGTATTAATAAGAAGGGAGAGCATTCGGTGCTCTCCCTTCTTGATCTTGTTGGCTTGTGATTCTTTTAAATCTAGCTTTACCAATTGCTTAATCGATTTGAGCTTTGTCTACTACTGTGTTGTCGCCTAGCTCTTCAGGAAGAACTAGGTTCAGTAGAATCGCCACGATACCACACAAGCTTACGCCTTGTAGGCTGAAGTCACCGATACCAAAGGCCATGCCGCCAATACCAAAGACTAAAGTAATACCCACAATCACAAGGTTACGTGATTTATGCAGGTCTACATTGTTCTTGATGAGAGTATTGAGCCCAACTGTTGCGATTGAACCAAACAGCAGAATCATGATGCCGCCCATCACTGGAACTGGAATCGTTTGAAGTAGTGCGCCTAGCTTACCAACCAAGGCTAAAACAATGGCCGTAACGGCTGCCCAAGTCATGATCACTGGGTTAAATGCTTTCGTTAGCATTACCGCACCAGTTACTTCACTGTACGTTGTATTTGGTGGCGCGCCCAGCATAGAAGCCGCAATCGTAGCGACACCGTCGCCAGTGATAGTGCGGTGTAAACCTGGTTTTTTAAGGTAGTCTTTGCCAGTTACGTTAGAGATGGCAAGCATGTCGCCAACGTGCTCAACGGCCGGTGCAATGGCGACAAATACCATAAAGAAGATAGCGTTGATGTTGAACTCAGGTGTTGTGAAGTTTGGTAGTGCCAACCAAGACGCTTGAGCCACGGGTGTGAAGTCTACTGCACCATATATCAGGCTGGTGATATAACCCGCAACAATACCGCCGAAGATAGGCAGCAGTTTAAGGAAGCCTTTTGAAAACACACTGATGATAATCGTCACTAACAGTGAAATCGAAGAGATCCACAGTGCAGCATCTGCATCGACAAGCTGAACCGCACCGTCGCCTGTTTTACCTAGCGCCATGTTTACTGCAACAGGCGCAAGGCCTAAACCGATAACCATGATGACAGGGCCAACAACGACGGGTGGAAGTAGTTTATGAATGAAGGCAACGCCTCGTACTTTTATCAAAGCTCCCATTAATACATACACAACTCCTGCCGCCATAAGGCCACCCATGGTTGCTCCTACACCCCAAGTCTGAATTCCGAACATGATAGGTGCGATGAAGGCGAAAGAAGACGCTAAGAAGATTGGCACTGAACGGCGTGTAATAAGTTGGAATATAAGGGTACCGATACCCGCGCCAAAAAGTGCAACGTTAGGATCAAGTCCTGTCAGTAGCGGCACTAATACAAGTGCACCAAAAGCTACAAACAGCATTTGCGCACCTTGCAAAGCATTTTTCATGTTAAATCCTTAAAAATGGTCGTTATATGAAAGTCGAAAAATAAAATTCGCAGGATTCTATCACTTGGCAAACGATTGCTACACTAGATAGATCAAATTTATTTACCTTAGTGATATTTACCTCGATCCAAATAAGGAAAATTCGCTTTACAAGTGAACGATTTATCATGGTTAGGTGATATTTTATAGTTATTAAACACAGTGGGGGTTATCGACCTTGCCCCTCAATCCATAGTTGCTTATCATCAAGGCACAAGATTTGAATATTAGGATCAGTATGCGCTACATAGCATTGTTGTTCATGGCATTATTAGCCTCTCCGAGCTATGCCTTAACTCAAGTAGATATCTTTAGTGTTGAGGTTGCGATTGACGCTAGAGGTAAACAGTCAGAGCAAGTGGCAAGAAATACTGGCATGGAGCAGGTATTGATACGTGCTACTGGCCAAACCGATGTCGCTTCGAATGATACTATTCAAAAGGCGATGCGTAAGAGTGCGCAGTATATGTCTCAAATGAGTTTTGGCGAAAGTAATGGTCAATCAACATTACGCATGCGTTTTAATGCTGCTCAAATCCGTTCATTACTAACTCAAGCGCAATTGCCGTATTGGCCTGATACTCGTTCAAACATCCTAGTTTGGTTGATAGAAGAAGATAACTACGACAAGAATATAGTATGGGAGCATACTAATTCACAGTTAGCTGCAGGCTTACAAGTAAACGCAAAAGAACGTGGATTACCCCTGACGCTACCTGTTGGCGATTTTGACGATATCACGGGCATTGAGATCTCTGATCTATGGGGAAATTTTGTTACGCCAATCAGTAAAGCGAGTCAACGTTACCCTGTTGATGCTGTGCTTGTTGTAAAGGCTCAACCTTCTGGATTACGTTGGACTTTGTATGATCAAAAGCCAAGCCAGTTGACGAGTGCGCCAGCTTCACCTGTGACAGGTTCGATATCGGGTAACAGTGCTACGGGTTCTAAGACGCTGGTTGATCAAATTAGTAACTACTACGTAGGTAAAAGTGCTGTTACCGTAGCAAGTGAATCTTCAGAGTCTATTCTCACGCAGTTTATTAGCCTGAATAACGCCCAGGATTTTTTCCATTTGGAGAATGCGCTTAAGCGTCTAAACTCAGTGGCAAGTCTAGATATCCTGAAAATTCAAAACAATGAAGTCACTTTCCAAATACACTTACTATCAACTCAACAAGAGTTTGAACAAGAAGTGGAAAGCATTCGCCAAGTCGCTAAGGTTGAAGAGTCTTATATTGAACCTGAAGTGAGCCCTGAATTTGAAACGCAAGACAACTCTATGTCTGTAGGTGATGATTCAGCAAGCGCTGTTGATACTGAAGGCGAGGGAAGTGAGATTGACTCAAGCGTTCAAGTGATTAAAGGCAGCGAGCTCTCTACGGATGCTGAGCTAACAAACACGACTGATGCGACGCTAGACGAATCTGGTGAAGAAGAACTCATCATCACGGCTCCAGTGCACGCTAAGCCAAGCTTGGTATACGAATGGACTCACTCGTAATCATCTACCGCATGACAGATTGAAGTGAAAACATGAAAAAAGCCCTGCGAGAGAAATCTCGCAGGGCTTTTTGTTTATTGGGTTATCAATTTTATAAAATCCAATCAATATTACTGCTCGAACTTAGCTTTTTCTTTCTTTTCTACTTCCGAAAGACGCTTAAGTTTGATGCCTAACTCTTTGGCACGAAAACGAGTAAATAAGATATTCCCCACGAAACCTAACGTCGTTAGCAGCAGTTCTACCGCGGCTAACAGGCGTTCACCACCATCTACATACAGTATGGTTAACGCATGTAGGAAATAGAGCATTAAGACAAAGTTAGCCCAAGCATGCGTATAAGGTTTGCCTGCTAAAATACCCGGTAAAGGTAATAAAAGCGGGATAGCCCAGGCAATAGCCAGTGTGATATTGCTTAGGTGAGGGTGAGGTGAAAGTGTCATCTGCCAAGCCACCACCCAAAGTAGAAGCAATAGGTTGCCTGATAAAGCGAGGTAACGACATAACTTTGTTTTGGGTGACATAGCTTTCTCTGACATATACATCATTGAGAGATTCCCTTTTGGTTTACAGCAATGCGAGCTAAGCGCTTGCCTAGGTTTTGAGCCAGTTCAATCTCTTCTTTGCTTAACGATGGCGCTTCTCCTGTACTGCTTGCACCGTAAGGTGTGCCACCGGTTCGAGTGTTATGCAGTGCAGGTTCAGAGTAGGGGATTCCCACCACCAGCATGCCATGGTGAAGCAGTGGCAACATCATACTTTGCTGTGTGGTTTCTTGACCGCCATGCAGTGACGAAGACGAAGTAAACACACAAGCAGCTTTATCGATAAGGTCACCATTGACCCATAATGATGTGGTGCTATCCCAAAAGTGCTTCATAGGCCCGGCCATATTACCAAACCAAACTGGACTACCTAGCGCTAAACCATTACAAGAACGGAGTTCTTGCAACGTTGCGATAGGATCGGTTGGTTGATAACGCGAATCAGCCTGCTCTTCTACCGTGTACACGTCGTTCACCGTTCTTAACATGGCTTCGCAGTTCGGGATAGATTCAACCCCTCGCGCAATCTGCCTGGCTAGAGCTTGTGTGTTGCCGTGGCGACTGTAGTAGAGAACAAGAATATTAATGCTCATATTGGATTACAGGATCTCTAGCACTTGCTCTGGTGGACGACCAATTTTTGCTTTGTTGTTCGCGACAACGACTGGGCGTTCAAATAGCTTTGGATTTGTCGCCATTGCTGAGAAAAGGTTTTCATCAGTAACCGATGCATCGCCAAGATTTGCTTCTTTGTAATCCGCTTCTTTGGTGCGCATCATCTCGCGAACACTGTCAAAACCAAGCTGAGTGAAAAGCACTTTTAGTTGCTCGACAGTTAAAGGTGTGTCTAGGTACTTGATAACCTCTGGTTGTACGCCTTTTGCTTCAAGCAGTTCGAGAGTTTGACGGCTCTTTGAGCAACGTGGATTATGATAAATCACGACAGACATGGTTCTTCCTCACTATTATTTTTGATTTAATTCGTCGATACAAGCCACTCGAGCGGCTTCATTGTATTTGTTGAGCTTTCTTTTTATTTCGGTAGCGAGTCTTTGCTAGCAAATCAAAATTTACTGCAGCGACAAGAAGCGTTCCCGCTGAATCATCAGTTGGTCAATTCGAGCATCGTAACGTGCTTGCTTTAAACTTCCGAGTTCTGCGATTTGGCTTGCTTGCGTATAATACTGAATCGCTTTGTTCCAGTTGGCTCGTAGTGCCAAAATCTCTGCACGAGCGGCGAGCTCTTCGTCGCTATTACCCAGGCTAGTACTTACTTTTGAAAGCAGATGCCAGCCATTGGCGTCGTTCGGGTTATCGTGTGTGTAACGCTGTAATACACGAACAGCTTCTTGTAGGTTTTCATTCTCGAGCAATGCATTGGCGTAGTTAATGGTTAGAACTGGGTTGTTTGGCTGACGAACCAGTGCAGATTTAAGTTCTTTAATCGCAGTCTCAGGTTGCTTCTGTTCAATATGCAGATCCGAGATCGCATCTAAATAAAATAGGTTAGTTGGATCGCTATTCATTAGCTTTGTCAGAATAGGCTCGGCTTTATCTAGCTTTTTCGAATCTAGGTAAACCAGTGCTTGGCCATACTCTAGTGACGGCACTATAGCTTTAGGTGCTTTTTTCAGTTGGCGCTCAAACCAATCTAGAGCCGCATCATTATTGATACCCGCATAACGCGCGACAATGCGAGATCTCGCTAGATGGTAATCTAATGATGGAGCCAGTTTTAGCGGTGGATAACTGCGAGCTCGGGCACGAGAATCTGTAATTCGGTTTTGAGGTAATGGGTGAGTCAGCAACATGGGTGGTGGTGTGCTGGCATAGCGGTATTCATCAGCCAAACGGCCAAAGAAACGTGGCATAGCATTCACATCGAAACCAGCTTTTGCTAGCGTGTTGATACCAAAGCGATCGGCTTCTTTTTCATTGCTACGGGTGTAGTTGATTTGGCTTTGCATGTTGCCCGCAGTCGTTGCGGTTAACGCAGCAATTCCTGCTTCGGGTGCTGCAATAGCCAGTAATACAGACGCGGCAAGTGCTGCGATGGTCGCTGGAGTACGACGAGCTTGGCCTTCCATGCTGCGTGCTAAGTGGCGCTGGGTAACGTGTGCGATCTCGTGCGCTAATACCGAAGCAAGTTCGCTTTCTGATTGTGCATGCAGGAATAACCCAGAGTGCAATGCAACGTAACCACCAAAGAATGCGAAGGCATTGATATTGCGATCACGGATCATAAAGAATTGAAAAGGTGTTTTTACATCATTAGCGTTCGCGACCAGGCGATGGCCCAGTGTATCAATGTATTGGTTTAGAACAGGGTCATTGATGATAGGCTGGCTGCTTCTGATGATGCGCATGTAGGCATCACCATAGATAAGTTCTTGATCGATAGTGAGTGTACCGCCAGCAGCAGTGCCGATATCCGGTAGCTCTAAACTATTGGTATTTGCCAACGTTGGGGTACCTAATGTTGCTGCGATGCATAAGCAAGCAATTGAGCGAGCGCGTTTAAACATATTAGTCAGTAATACTCCGTTTCTTCTGACAGTAAGACAAGTGCAATGCAAATTGGTTCTGTATCCGATTTAACCTTTACCAAGCGCGTGCGCTATCATGAAGGAAGATAAATCAATGATGGCACGTTTTTAAAAACAGATTACAATATGCCTCTTATAATAAGCATCGAGTCCAAGAATGACACCTAATATTCTAGATTTACGCCAAGAGCGCTGTCCAATGGCGTTATTATTAGCCAAGCGTCACAGTGTAAAGTTAGAAGTAGGACAATCATTGTCAATTTACGTCTCTGATAACAGCTCGATGAAAGATATTGTGAGGTTTTTATCTCAGCACACCTACGTTGTAATTACTGAGGCTTGCTCTAGCTACCATCACCTCCTCGTTACTAAAAAGGAATTGCAATCAAATGCTTGAAATGGTTAATCGTTGGTATAAACGACGTTTCTCTGATCCCCATGCCGTCAGTTTGGTTGCCATCATTCTATTCGGCTTTATTACGATCTACTTCTTTGGCCACTTAATCGCTCCGTTATTGGTCGCGATTGTGTTGGCTTACTTGTTAGAGTGGCCAGTAACTCAGCTTCAGAGACTAGGGGTTCCCCGAACACCTTCTGTGATGCTGGTGATCTTGATGTTCTTTAGTTTAATGTTGCTTGCGCTATTTGGCCTAGTGCCAACCATTTGGGGGCAAGTTGGTAACCTTATTAATGATATCCCAAGTATGTATGGCGGCTTACAAAAGTTCATCTCGACGATTCCTGAACGTTACCCTGAGTTAGCAAACTTGCAGATTGTTGAATCCGTCATGTCGAATGCGAAGAATAAAGCACTAGGCTTTGGGGAAAGCGTTGTTAAAGGTTCTGTTGCTTCTCTTGTTAGTTTAGCCACGCTTGCGGTTTACTTGATTCTTGTGCCTTTGCTTATCTTCTTCTTACTAAAAGATAAAGAAGAGATGGTTAGTATGGCGAGTGGTGTATTACCTAAAAACCGTCGTTTAGCGACTAAGGTTTGGGTAGAGATGAACCAACAGATCTCGAACTATATTCGTGGCAAGGTAGTTGAAATTTTAATCGTCGGCGGTGTCAGTTATGTCACCTTTGCAATCCTAGATTTACGTTATTCAACACTGTTGGCCGTGGCGGTTGGTTTATCAGTATTGATCCCGTATATCGGTGCGGCAGCGGTAACGGTGCCCGTAGCGATTGTTGGCCTGTTCCAGTGGGGGCTAGAACCTCAATTTTACTGGCTGTTACTTGCGTACGGTATTATTCAGGCACTAGATGGCAACGTGTTAGTACCCGTTCTGTTCTCTGAAGCGGTGAACCTACACCCTGTTGCGATTATTGTTGCTGTATTGGTGTTTGGTGGGCTGTGGGGGTTCTGGGGCGTGTTCTTTGCTATTCCTTTGGCCACGTTGGTGAAAGCGGTTTGGAATGCCTTACCGAGTCATGCGTTGGACGATGATCCTGAGCACTCGCACTAATTAAGTACTTAGTGTAAGCACTAACAAATACCCATTACAAAAAAGGCCAAATCTTAATGAGATTTGGCCTTTTTGATCTATTCTTTTGCTACGGTGCATTGGGTTAAGAAGCTCATTTTTACTTAGCGCTTTTAACCGAAACAGCCATTAAGCTTCTTGATTGAAGTAATCTAAAACCACTTCGTGGTGAGTCTTGGTTTTGAACTTGTTGAAGACATGTTCGATTTGACCTTCTTCATCAATTAGGAAGCTAATACGATGCAGACCATCGTAGATCTTACCCATGAATTTTTTCTCACCCCAAACGCCAAACTGTTCAGCAACGCTGTGGTCTTCGTCAGATAGCAGAGTGAAGTTTAGGGATTTCTTCTCAACGAAGTTTGGTAGGCGTTTGACTGGATCAACACTCACACCTAAAACAACCACATTCAGGTCATCAAGCTGTGCTTTGATATCACGCAGACCTTCAGCTTGTACGATACAACCTGGAGTCATTGCTTTTGGGTAAAAGTAGAAAAGTACTTTTTTACCTTTAAAGTCACCAAGAGATACGATATTGCCATCTTGATCTGGAAGAGAAAAAGCAGGTGCTGGAACACCAGCCGTTAGCGTATTCATGATATTTCCTTTTTAAAGACTGTTTTTGATAAAGTTGAGCGAGCCTTGTACAGATAGGCTCTGACACAGCGAATTGAATTCTTCTTGTAGCTGCATCAAATTACATTCTGACTGCACAGAAGCGGTAATTGAGATATGGAACTGGTCGCTATCGAACTGAACCTTGGATTTATTGATGGTTTGTGCGCTAAGCGAGTCGAGGCCGATGTTTCGGTCCGCGAAGAATTGAGTGAACTGCTCGGTAAGTCCAAGCTTGTCGTCTGACTCAACGAACACCTCTAGCGTGTATGAGTTCTCAATAATATCATGAGGGGAAGTGCGCTTCATAATCGTAATTAAGTCGTGTTCTTGGCCAAGCAAGGGCAGGGTCGTTTCAACGCGGGTAATGTTGTTTGCCTTTCCAGACAGTAGCATGATAAGCGTAAATTCTTCGCCAAACATAGCGATACGGCTATCAATAATGTTACAGCCTGATTGGGTGACTAAATGAACCACTTGGTTGCATACACCTGGGCGATCAGTGCCCACAGCTGTGATTACTAGATGTTGAGTCATAAAATCACGTCTCTAAATATTCCATTGATGTTTGCATGTTAGCACAGTTAGCCTGAGGAATAAGCGTATGGGCGGGGCTTTTTATGAGGCATCTTGCGTCTTACTGGCAACAAATGATTGGAATATCGAGAGCGTTAAAATTGAGATGGCAGAGTGAGACCACAGCTTACTTGCTACTGACATCCGGCGATAGGCTTTCCGCTAGATTGAGCGCAGGTTGCACAAATTTCAGGTATAACGCCGTTAGAAGTCGTTTTACCTCAAACATACGACAATATTTACTGCAGATGTTGCCGCTAAGCCACTTTAATGTCTTGTGTTTATTGATTGGCTTACAGTAACATGCAAAAAGAATAAATTAAGGGAGATAGACATGTTTTCAGGAAGTATCGTTGCGCTAGTTACGCCATTTAATACAGATGGTGAAGTGGATTTCGACAGCCTTAAAAAGTTAGTTGAGCACCATGTTGCTGCAGGTAGTGATGGTCTGGTTGCGGTTGGCACAACTGGTGAGTCTTCAACACTCACAATTGAAGAGCATGTCAAAGTCGTCAATAAGATCGTTGAATTTGCTGATGGTCGTATTCCTGTTATCGCTGGTACGGGTGCAAACGCAACTCACGAGTCAGTGCTATTCAGCCGTTTATTAAATGGTTCTGGCATTGCTGGTTGTTTGAGTGTGACGCCTTACTACAACAAACCGACTCAAGAAGGTTTGTACCAGCACTACAAAGCGATTGCTGAAGTGAGTGACGTTCCTCAGATTCTTTACAATGTACCGGGCCGAACTGCCGTTGACTTGTTACCAGAAACGGTTGCTCGCCTCGCTGAGATCGAAAACATCGTTGCACTTAAAGATGCGACGGGTGATCTCGATAGAATTGCAATTCACCGTGAACTTTGTGGCGAAGACTTTATCTTACTAAGTGGTGATGACTTAACAGGTTTAGAATTTGTGAAGCGTGGTGGCAACGGCGTGATCTCTGTAACCAACAATGTTGCAGCCGCTGATATGGCAACCATGTTCAAACTAGCGAAACAAGGTAAGTTTGAAGAAGCAGAAGCGATCAATGAACGTTTGATGCCTCTACATAAGAATTTGTTCGTTGAGTCTAACCCTATTCCCGTAAAATGGGCGGTTCATAAAATGGGTCTGATTGCTGAAGGTGGCTTACGTCTACCGCTGACTGAACTGTCAGAACCAGCTCAACCTGTTGTTGCTCAAGCAATGACTGAAGCGTGTATTTACTAAAACGTATGAAGTGATGCCGAAGCGAACCTTCGGCATTTAGGAGTATAAATGAAGTATTCTCACCAGCTAGTGATTGGGTCACTGGCTGTTTTTGTTCTTACAGCATGTTCTGGCAGTCCGACTCAACGTCGGCAGGCCAAAGATGATTTCGAATACTTAGAAACACCTGAGTTTTCACAATGGCAATTGCCAGAAGATGCTCAGCCTCAGTTCTATCCAAACTTTGACATTCCAAGCGGTGAATTTAGTGGTGGTACAGGTCGTGAAGTGGATATTCGTCCACCGCAACAAGTACTTGAGCTGATACCTGGTGCTCGTACTGAGCGTCAAAATGGTGAAGTAACACTATGGCTCCTTCGTACTGAAGAAGCAGACAGAGTGTGGCAAACGGCGGTAGACATGCTAGCTCAGCGTGGGATTGGCATTCGTGAACAGTCAGAGAATGATATTGAGACCGATTGGGTAACTTGGGTTTCTGAAGATGAAGAAGTAGAGATTGGCAGCCGTTACTCTATCTCTCGTTTCCAAGCAAACAACCGCCATGGCTTCAAGATTAACCTCATTGATTGGCGTGAAGGTACTGAAGAGAAGCCGGTAACAGCAACCAATAAAGAGCGCTATAACGCGTTCCTGACCAACTTGGTCATGGCTAGATACGATGAAAATCTTCGTGCAGAAGCAGCGCTGAAAGCGCAAGAGTTGGTGAAGCGTATTCCAATCTCAATGGGTGCTGACCGCAGTGGTTTCCCTGTGATCATTGCTCGTACACCATACAATGTATTGTGGCAGCGTTTGCCTAGCTTGTTACCTACGATGGGCTTTGAGCTTGAAGAGCGTAACCAATCTCAAGGTACGGTAAAGGCGAAGTACGCCGCGCCAGATGATGAATTCTGGGAAGAGATTGGCCTACAACCTATCGATTTAGCGCCAGGTACTTACACCTTCTTATTTGGTGATCTTGGTAACCGTACGTCGATCAACGTAACGGATACATCAGGTAAGCCAGTAGAAGAAGAGCTACTTAAATCAATGGTACCGGTACTAGCACACGTTGCTGACCAAACCAAAGATAACAATGAGACGAATGCAGAATGATTAGCTTTAGCTAATAAAAAAGAGGACACATTGTGTCCTCTTTTTTTATGTTCGTTTATAAGTCAGCGGCTTATTCTAAAATCAGGCAAAGCCACCCAAATCACAAAGCTATCGAAATTATCAAGCCATCAGAGCTACAAGGTTAACCGTCTTTGTTATCCGATGACTCTTCTTTTTGATCATTCTCTTGATTCTGTTTGTCTAAGTGATTGAGCTTATCTAAATCTCGCTCTGTTTTACCACGACCCGTCAAATCCATATTGGCGGTCTGTTTAAGAGCTGCGATGTTACCCACCACGACGCTAACCACGATGATGATGATAACCCAAGGGTTTGTAAGCCATTCCAACATAAGCGCTCCTAATGGCTGATGTTCGTTACGAAGCGTGCGTAGATCTCGTCTAGCTGCTCCATAATAATCCCATACCCTAATATTGGCTTAGATTGGAGTTGCTTGCCAAGTAAAGTGGGAGATAACTGTGATAAACACGACTCCGAAACCTCACGGTGGCTAATATGCCAAGGCTCTATCGCCACACCACCAAGGTCTTTACTGTAAGGAAAGAAGAACCCAAATTGCGCAGCATGAACAGATAACCATTGGTAAAACGCTTGCTGGTGGCCAGTAAGGTATTCCCATGGTTCTAATTGCAGCTGTATGTCTTCAGGTAAGTGGTTGCGAGCAAAGACATCGAAGTCACAACCCCAATGATGACGACTCGCACCGGGAAGTGCAGACCACCTCAGGATAGCCGATAGTTTTTGATGTTCAGTCAGTGTTGAAGCATCAAGAGGTTGGCTTTCTGAATCTAATATCGGAGCTTCGCCAGAAAACTTACGGTTCCAAATCAGAGATTGCCTTTCATAGTCGCGAAAGCCACTGGCAATCTCCATTTTAAAACCAGCGAGCTGAGCAGCTTCAATCAAATTGTTCAGATCATCCTTAACCTTACAGTGGACCAAGAAGGTCTTGGTGCCAATCAGGTTGGGTTCCAGATGAGAATCTGATTGTCCGGTAAGCTGCTCTGGTGTCATAACGTGCCTCTCAATAATTAGATGCTATGAATCGCTGATGAAAGACTATTTAGCGAACAGGTTCACTAATGTTCTTTCGTACATGTCGGTTAGTTTCTCTAAATCAGCCACTTTCACACATTCATTAACCTTGTGAATCGTTGCATTCACTGGCCCTAGCTCTACCACTTGTCCGCCCATGCGCGCAATAAAGCGACCATCAGACGTACCACCAGTCGTTAGAAGAGCTGGTTTCACATCATTGACGTGACCTACTGCATCGACAATAGCATCAAGCAGTGAACCTGCGTCTGTTAAGAACGGGTCGCCATTGAATGTCCACTTAAGGTCGTATTCGAAATCATACTTGTCGAGTGTTGTTGTGATTCGTTCAACGATGATGTCGTTGCTTAACTCGGTACTAAAACGCAGGTTAAACTGAACATTAAACTCACCAGGGATCACGTTTGACGCGCCAGTACCTGCACTTACATTTGGAATTTGGAAACTGGTTGGCGGGAAGTAATCGTTACCTTGGTCCCACTCAGTTGTTGCCAGCTCATTGATAGCAAGCAAAGAGCTGTGTACTGGGTTGTTTGCTAGGTGAGGGTAGGCAACATGCCCTTGTGTCCCTTTAATCGTTAGGTCGCCTGTAATAGAGCCACGGCGGCCGTTCTTCACAACATCACCCACATACTCTGTGCTCGATGGTTCACCCACAATACACATGTCGATGTTCTCACCACGCGCCATCAGCGCTTCAACAACTCGTACCGTACCGTTGATGAACGGACCTTCTTCATCTGAAGTGATCAGGAACCCGATTGAGCCTGTGTGATCTGGGTGCTTAGCTATGAATTGTTCTACGGCAACGATCATTGAAGCTAGAGAACCTTTCATGTCTGCTGCGCCACGGCCGTGAAGGAAACCGTCGACGATAGTCGGTTCGAATGGCTTAGTGCTCCACTGTTCAATTGGGCCAGCAGGAACCACATCAGTGTGGCCAGCAAAGGCAAACAGAGGCGCTTCGGTACCACGACGAGCCCAGAAGTTCGTCGTATCTTCAAATACCATCACTTCGATTTCAAAACCGAGCGCTTTTAAGCGTTCAATCATTAAGTCTTGGCAGCCTGCATCTTCAGGGGTTACCGATTGACGGCTAATGAGGTCTTTTGCCAGAGCCAAAGTTGGGCTATCTGTCATCCTTGAGTTCCTTGTTTAAATAAAACGTCTAGTCATTAATTTCAGGCGTTGAACAGGGGAAGTTCAACGCTTTGTTATCTGTTCTAATAATTGCTTATTACGCAAAAATAGCAGCGTATTGGTCAGCTTTGAAGCCAATATGAAGCTTGCCATCGACTTTTAAGATCGGGCGCTTAATCATTGCTGGTTGTTCAACAAGCAGAGTGACGGCTTTTTCTTCCGTTAATGTGTCTTTTTGCTCTTGAGAAAGTTGGCGATAAGTCGTACCACGTTTGTTTAGCACAAGCTCCCAACCAAGCTCTGAACAGAAGTTTGTTACTAACTCTTCGGTGATGCCTTGTTTGCGATAATCGTGAAATTCGAACTCGATACCTTCAGCTTCAAGCCATTTCTTTGCTTTTTTGATGGTGTCGCAATTTGGGATACCAAACATAGTGATAGTCATTATTCTTCCTTTGGGTGATTTTATTTCATTGTTATGAATTGAATCCTATCAGGAAGCGACAACTCAGACAAAATAGAGTGATGAATATTTCACAGAGTGAAAAAAAACGGTAAGAAAATGTCACTATTGGAGACTTATTGATCAGCCTCAACATGTTGTCAGCAAAAAAAGAAATAATTGAGTTGCACATATATAGGAGGTGTCAATGGAGTTGAGTCCTGTTTTTGCAAGGCGGCTATATTTAGCATTGTTAGTGGAAAGCCTTGATAGGCCAAATGTGCCTAAACTCATCGAAAAAACGGGGTGGCCTCGTCGTACGATTCAAGATGTACTCAAGGCGTTACCGGGGATCGGTATCGAACTTATGTTTGTTCAAGATGGGCGACGTCATAATGATGGCTATTACCAGTTATCCGACTGGGGACCATTTGATAGTCAGTGGGTTCTAGAGCGTAAAGGCGATATAGAAATAAGCCTTGGATTTAGTGCATAAGCCAGCGAAAGCTGGCTTTTTTATTGGGTGGAACGTCGAGGTAGGATGATACTTTGTTGGTTTACCTTAGCAACAACGATAGGCCTCATAAGCGGTCCGTATTTGTAGCTAGAAATATTGATAAATAATCGAACAGGTGTACCAGTAAGGCACGGTTATTCAACTTTAAATGGAACCCACTTGAGAGGTTATTACCTGTCTGTTCTGGTGTATCGCATGCGCGATAGGTGCAAGTCTTGGCGATTCGACGTGCAGAGAGCCGTGTATATGGTAGACACGACAAAGGTTTTGAATAGTTGAATATGCATTAGTTTTACAAATTATCTCGAACAAAGTGTAAGAAAAAGATGAATCCTATCTATTATATAACGAGCACTACATTTTTTTTACAAGGTAAATAAGAATGAAAATCGCCATCTTATCGAGAAATTCAAAATTATACTCAACCACTCGCTTAGTGGAGGCAGGGGTTGAACGAGGACATGAAGTTGATGTGATTGATACGCTGCATTGTTATATGGATATTACGAGTAGTCGACCTACGGTTCGTTATAAAGGCAATGAGCTCCCTCTTTACGACGCTGTGATACCACGTATTGGTTCCTCTATTACTTTTTACGGTACGGCAGTAGCGAGACAATTCGAAATGATGGGAACTTTTAACGTCAATGAGTCTGTAGCGATTAGCCGATCCCGAGATAAGCTACGTTCTTTGCAGCTTCTTTCTCGCAAAGGTATTGGTCTACCGAGAACAGGCTTCGCAAGTAAACCGGACAACATTAAAGATTTAATCAAGAATGTAGGGGGAGCTCCTCTCGTTATTAAGTTGTTAGAAGGTACGCAAGGTATTGGTGTGGTTTTGGCTGACACTTCGAAAGCTGCAGAGAGCATCATTGAAGCTTTCATGGGGCTTCAAGCGAACATATTGGTTCAAGAATACATAAAAGAATCAGGGGGAGCAGACATTCGTTGCCTTGTTATTGGAGGTCGAGTTGTTGCGGCTATGAAGCGACAAGCGGCAGATGGAGAGTTCCGTTCTAACTTACATCGTGGAGGTTCAGCTGAAATTATTCGTTTAACTAAAGAAGAAAGAGAAACCGCCGTAAGTGCTGCAAAAATCATGGGATTAAACTTCTGTGGGGTAGATTTACTTCGAGCCAACAGTGGGCCAATGGTGATGGAAGTGAACTCCTCCCCAGGCCTTGAAGGTATAGAGATGGCTACTAACTTAGATATTGCTGGTAAGGTTTATGATTTTATTGAAAAAAATGCAAAGTTACACGCAAATAAAACGCGCGGTAAGGGTTAACGACGATGTCAGCTTTGTGTATTGGCACTTACAGTGTACTGCCTGGTCAACGAATGAAAATAGCGCTTCCTGTAGCTAAGTTATATACAGATGGAGAGGTTTCTCTGCCTGTTTACATTATGAGAGCGAAGCTAGATGGGCCTACAATATTTATTAGTGCCGCGGTGCATGGCGATGAACTGAATGGTATCGAAATTGTTCACAGAATCATCAACATGAAACGTTTTAAAGTACTTCGCGGGTCAATTATCTTTGCTCCTATGGTAAACGTTCATGGCGTTATACATCAAAGTCGATATTTGCCAGACCGCCGAGACTTAAATCGCAGTTTTCCAGGGTCTCCTAAAGGCTCTCTGGCGGCAAGAGTCGCTAACATTTTTAGAACCGAAATTATCGAAAAGTGCCAGTACGGAATTGATTTGCATACGGGAGCGATTCATCGAACCAACTTGCCTCAAATTCGGGCTAATGTGGAGGATGAGACAACCGCAGAACTGGCCAAGGCTTTTGGCGCACCTTTGGTACTGCATTCGAAAGAGATTGATGGATCATTGCGTGATTGTGCAGCGAGCTCTAATACGAAAGTACTTGTGTACGAGGGAGGTGAGGCGCTGCGTTTTGATGAGGCATCCATTCGAATGGGCACGAGAGGAGTCATACGTGTCTTGCGTCATCTTAATATGATTAGTAAAGGCCGCCGCCCGAGACGTGATGCGCCTGAACCTGTGATCGCCCGAGGTAGTCAATGGGTGCGAGGAAGCGCCAGCGGTATTGTCAAACATAAGTATCACCTGGGGGATTATGTAAAGAAAGGTGATCAACTGGCCACCATTAGTAGTGCTTATGGAGAAGAGTTGGCTGTGATTATAGCACCTCGTACCGGTGTCATTATCGGGAAGCAAAACATTCCTTTGATTCAGGAGGGCGAAGCTATGTACCACATCGCTTATTTTGATGAAGATGAAGAAATGATAGCCCAGCAGATGGATAAGTTATCTGAGGATGTGGCCTCGAGAGAAATTAAAGATGACTTGTGATGGTGGTGACGACGATAAAAGTTAATGGCAGTTGGGTGTGTTCTGCGGTCCAAGTTTGTAGGGAGTTACTGATATGCACTTTGGCGGAGCCATAAATATAATACGCGAATCAAATAAGCGGGCATTACGAGAGCCAATGATAAATATAAAAATGAGAGTTATTTGGTCGACTTCCCAACTCTGATTAAACCAGAAGTTGTTTGAGGTCTTCATCGCTAGCTTCAAAACAATTAACGCCGAGAGGTTAACTGTATTGAAGTTTTTGGTGTGTTTACTTACTAACCAGTAGTAGGTCACAAGGTGGGTTTGCTAATAACACATCTACGGTACTTCCTGACCAGTAACGAGATAGAGCCGTCCGCTTGCAAGCTCCTAGCACTAGAACTGAAGCTCCCATTGATTTAACAATGTCTGGCAGACCTTCTTCTGGGTTCGCTTTTATTAATCGAAGTGGTAGGTGATTAAATTTGTTAGTCTCAAGAAAAACGGTCATCGATTGTTTTTGGTGTTTCAAAATGTCCTTAGAGTATCGATATAAGTATGGGGCAACGTACTGACAGTAAACGAGTGACATATTGGCTTTTAATCGTTTACTTAGCTCTAAGCTTCGAGCAATAATTTCCTTATCTATTTCTGCGTTTTTATCGCTACGGTGAAGCGGATCGATGGCGGAAGCCATTTTTAGTGGTTGTGGCCATTTTATATCTGTGAGTAATAATATATCGCGGCCTTGACGAGATAACTCCCTAAGCAGTTGGAGTGCAACAATTCCTTTAGAATAATCAATAAGAAAGAAACCAGTGTTATTCTGATGTTCTTTAGTCAATTCATGTTCCCAATTATTACCCGCTAGTAGGTTAAAGTTAACTTCTATCATAGGTAGTTCTAGTTCAGAGTGAATCTCTTCTATTGTTTCTAATATTGAACGACACCATTGCATGAAAAAGTCATTGTATCGGGCGCCGCTTTCTTTGGGTGTGATTAGGTATTCTAAGAAAGTGTGCTCTTCACTACGACGATAATCTTCTGCGTATATGTTTAAGGATTGAGTAGAGGCATGTGCAAAATGAATCGCCTTCAGCAAAACTCGTCTAGATGGTTTAGCGCAAACTTTAGTTAGTAGATTGGTTGAACCCATTTTCATTTCCATTTGAAATAAGGAGTTCCAATAACTCCATGTATATCATTGATTCAAGCTGTTAAATTGATTTAGTCAAGGTTTGGGTGCTTTCTTTTGGGCATCATAAAATCAAAGTATAACGATATGCAATTTTTTGCTTACTTACACAGATAGGCTGTGCCAAGCATAGTGACGGAAGTACTAAAGTGTTGGGGAAGGGTAAATATGACGGTGTCTGCGCCTAACTCAATAGCATTAGACTTTAGCTCATTCATTGCGCCTTGAATCAGAGTGTCATTTTGGAAGAATAGGTAGTTATACCAATGCCCTTCGCTGCCTGTGACTTCCCCTTTGTACTCGCATTGCTCGATATTAATCACACCGTGGTAATCCATTTGCACTTTGTCAGCGTCGCTATGAGGTAGTGATGTTGGTGTCGTGCAACCTAGCAATGCACCACTCATAGCTAAAGCGATTAATTCCTTTTTCATACGATTACCTTGTTATTTCATCAAATAAATCGCGAAGCCTATCCAGCTAGCGATCAGTAGTAGCCACGGTAATTTGTTGCCGAGATTTGATGTGGTTTCAACACTCGTGTCGACATTCTGTGCTTGATCTTGATTCGCCTGTTGAGTTTGCTTCTCTTTCTGGACACGCTTTTTTGCTTTGTCGGCTTGGCGACTGCGCTCTTTCTGCTGTTTCTTGTAAAGTGCGATGCCTTTCTCGATACCTTGAGCAATCAACTTGGTTTGTTCTTTGGTTTGAGCTGGCTTTTGAGTCGCTTTGGCTATCTTCATGGCCTCTTGTTGAGATTCAACAGACGGCGTATTAGTCTTCTTTTTCATACTGAGTTCGATAATTAAACGGATTGGCTACTAAGATAACGCAAAGCTAGTTAAGTATGAATGATTTGCGTTAAAGTGTTGGTTTGAAAATAAGTGAAAGTGAGATTTGTGCGGTACTCCATAGAACAATACGATAAGCACGGCTTTTTAAGAGCCCCAATCCTATTATGGTTAGGTTGGCTGTTTCTGGCGAAAGCTTTGGTCGTTTTCATCGTTGCCGGCGCAAGCCGAGAGTCGGGCACTGATATCCTCGAGATCATCTACCCAGATCACCAAATGTTTTATATTGGGATTGCTTTGAGTATTCCTAGCTTGTTACTAATGTGGTTATTTGGACTACGAACTCCTGATAGAAGGCGCCTCAACAAAGTTGTGTCGTGGGGGCGCTGGGTCACTATAATGGCCATCTTGGCACAAGGTTCCCACACGATTTATTTAATCTATTTGGACAACGGATGGTTTCGTTGGTCGAATGGTATCACGTTGTTGTTACTCTTGTGGTTAGCGCTTTATCTAACCAATAGTCATACTGCTAGAGATTGCTTTAAAGCGGTCGAGCACGAAGGCTGATTCTCATCAAAACATTTGTCCCGTTCACAATTATACTTAGAAGCTAAAAATGAAAGGATTAATCTATGCTTAACATCTCAAATGAGCAGTCTCAAATTCAAAGTGCTATTTTGCCAGAATCTGGGCCTTTCGCTCTTTACGTTCAATTAAAAGTGAATGCTAACGCTGCGAATGTATTAGCAGAAATTCAAAAGCTTCCAACTTTAATTGACGAGCTAAACCAAACTCAACCTGATGCAAACCTAACGGCGTCGGTTGCGTTCTCAAAAGCTTTTTGGGATAAGTTCGAGCAAGCTGCTCCCTCTGATCTAATTGATTTCCCTGAGCTTGGTGAAGGTGATGTTACCGCACCGAGCACACTGTCTGATGTTCTGATTCACTGTCATTCAAACCGACATGATCTGCACTTCTTTATCTTGCGTAAATTGCTATCTGAAGTAGCAGCTGATGTTGAAGTGGTTGATGAAACTTATGGTTACCGCTTCCTAGACTCTCGTGACATGACAGACTTTGTTGATGGCACTGAGAACCCGAAAGATGCACAACGTGCTGAAGTCGCGATTATTCCTGAGGGTGAATTTGCTGGTGGTAGTTATGTGATGGTGCAGCGTTTTGTACACAACCTGCCAGCTTGGAATAGATTGAATGTATCGGCACAAGAGAAAGTGATTGGTCGTACTAAGCCAGACTCGATAGAGCTGGATGATGTTCCAGCTGCATCTCACGTTGGTCGTGTGGATATCAAAGAAGAAGGCAAAGGCCTTAAAATTGTTCGTCATAGCCTGCCTTACGGCACAGCAACGGGCGACCACGGTTTACTGTTTATTGCTTACTGTAATATCCGTCATAATTTTGATGCTATGTTGGAGAGCATGTACGGTGCGACAGATGGTAAAACAGACCAACTACTTCGCTTTACTAAAGCAGTGACAGGCGCTTACTATTTCGCACCTTCAACTGAGATGTTGAGTGCATTAACGATTAAGTAAATCGCCTCATCTGCAGTAAAGAAAGGGAGCCTCAGGGCTCCTTTTTTATTAAAGCTTTATATGAACTGGTCGATATAATACCAATCGTAGTAAATAACTGGTCATCCTAGCTTGTTAAAAACCTCGATAACTTCGTTAGAATTTTTGATTGTAGAATAACTACTTATCAGAAAATTATGCCTTGTTCTCAAGCTTTTTTCCTGCGCTATTCCTGAACACTTACTTACTGTGATTGG
Source organism: Vibrio sp. ECSMB14106 (assembly GCF_000972265.1). NCBI lineage: Bacteria > Pseudomonadati > Pseudomonadota > Gammaproteobacteria > Vibrionales > Vibrionaceae > Vibrio > Vibrio sp. ECSMB14106. Next base: position 202,918 of record NZ_LAUM01000009.1, read on the forward strand.
TATAAAAGCAATCGTGAGTTTTATTCATCTTTTTGTAAGCGAAGGTCTATGGCTATAACTGTTAATACAAATGTCTCAGCGCTGGTGGCTCAGAGAAACCTCTCTAATGCTAATAGCATGCTGAACCAATCTTTGGAGCGCTTAGCTTCAGGGAGCCGTATTAATAGTGCAAAAGACGATGCGGCAGGCTTACAGATCTCAAATCGATTAGAAGCACAGATGAGTGGTATTGATGTTGCCGTCAGAAACGCTAACGACGGTATCTCCATTATGCAGACCGCAGAAGGCGCTATGAATGAAACCACCAATATCATGCAACGCATGCGTGACTTGTCTCTACAAGCGAGCAATGGTTCAAATAGTCAGTCCGAAAGAACGGCTATCCAAGAAGAAATTACTGCCTTAAACGATGAGCTGAATCGTATCGCAGAGACCACTTCATTTGGTGGCAAAAAACTCCTTAACGGTAGCTTTGGTAGCACGTCATTTCAAATTGGTGGCAGTTCTGGTGAAGCGGTGCAGATAGGTTTGAAAAGCATGCGCACTGATGGTATCAACATGGGTGGTTTTAGTTATGTCGCCAATGGCATGGCCAATGACTCTTGGGAAGTGAAATCCAATCAGAATGATATGACGATGTCGTTTAACGATCGTTTTGGTCAGCCTCAGGAGATCACCATTAACGCGAAAACGGGCGATGATATCGAGGAGTTGGCGACCTATATCAATGGTCAAACGGATCTGGTCTCGGCTTCCGTCAATGATGAAGGGCAGCTTCAGATCTATATGTCTGGTGAAGATACCGCAGGCACGATTTCTTTTTCCGGTTCGCTCGCAAGTGAGCTTTCGATGTCGGCGGGTTATTATGAATCAGTCGATGACATCAATGTAACAGATGTGGGTGGTGCTCAACGCGCTGTTTCTATCTTAGATACAGCAATGAAGTATGTCGACAGTCATCGCTCCGAACTCGGCGCAATGCAAAACCGCTTTGATCATGCCATTAATAACCTTGAAAATGTCCATGAGAATTTGGCGACATCAAACAGTCGAATTAAAGATACCGACTACGCTAAAGAAACCACTCAAATGCTTAAACAACAAATACTGCAGCAAGTCAGTACCACTATTTTGGCACAAGCAAAGCAGGCGCCGAACCTTGCTTTAACGTTATTGGGTTAATAAATTCGTTCTAATCTTATAAAGAGATTTCGGATGAACACCAGTCATTTTAGCTAGTAGCAGCTCAACTTTTTACTCGTCCAACTTTTCCGTAACTTTAGCGTTTTCCTTCTCTTTTTTTGATAATTTTACTACCAGTCACGCTTTCTTCTCTTTTAATGCTATTTCTTTAATTTTATTGTTTTTTTTCTAAAGGTTTCACCATTCGAGCCGTTATTAAAAGTAACTTTGAGAGAACTACTTGGTTTTCCGA
>NZ_LAUM01000090.1:0-318 GCF_000972265.1 Vibrio sp. ECSMB14106
GCGCCAGTATGGTGCTGCCTTGTTCACTTTCAGTCACATCAAACAGATCATTGATGACACTACTGAACTGCGCGTATCGCGGTGCAAAACTGTAACCGCATAGATCCAGTAAGGCGAAGTTAACATGATTGACACCGTGTGTATCTGTCGAGAGTACGTCAGGTTTGATTTCACTGCTGTTGGATTGTAACAGGTCATAAATATAGTGTGATTCGTGCTCGTTGGAACCGATGATCCGAGCATTGAGGGCGCTGTGGTTGGCCACCAGTGTCATGGCCGTGATCCCTTTGTTGGTGCCGAAATACTTAGAGGAGTACC
>NZ_LAUM01000091.1:0-309 GCF_000972265.1 Vibrio sp. ECSMB14106
GACTTTTAATCAATTGGTCGCAGGTTCGAATCCTGCACGACCCACCATTCTTTCTCCACGAAGGAATTAAAACTTTTAGTGGGCGATTAGCTCAGTTGGGAGAGCACCTGCCTTACAAGCAGGGGGTCACTGGTTCGAGCCCGGTATCGCCCACCATTCTCTAAATATTCTTACTTATTTAAATATTCAAACCACTTCTTTTGTCGTTGGTTGGATTTTTCGACTGTGAGAGTCTTTAGAAAATGTGAATTTTAGAACACTGGTTCTTAAAGTCTCATGCTCTTTAACAATTTGGAAAGCTGACTGATT
>NZ_LAUM01000092.1:0-303 GCF_000972265.1 Vibrio sp. ECSMB14106
TGTAGTGGTACGGTGAATTTGGTCACTTAGTTAGAGGTGATATCATCACCTCATAAGTTAACAGGTGACATTATGACAAAACGTACAAGACGACTATTTAGCGCAGAGTTTAAGTTAGAAGCGGCGCAGTTAGTCCTAGACCAAAACTATTCCGTGACTGAAGCAGCCCAAGCCATGAGTGTGGGTAAATCCACGATGGATAAATGGGTTCGCCAGTTAAAAGAAGAGCGCCAAGGGAAAGCACCGAAAGCTTCACCTATGACCCCTGAGCAAATAGAAATTCGGGAATTAAAAAAGAAGCTG